>JBJXGJ010000268.1:0-5234 GCA_046153805.1 Ferruginibacter sp.
ATATGGCTCGAGGTTAAAAACGACTCAGGCCTCCAGGCAGGATTTACTGCAAGTACAAAAAATTTTAAAAATGCTACTGACCGCAACAAAATAAAAAGACTAATGCGAGAATCTTATAGGTTACAGAAAAATGACATAGCAGCTATATTAAAAAAATTATCAAAATCGGTTTCCATTTTCTTTATTTATACTAGCAAAGAAATACCCGACTATGATTTAATATTTGAAAAAACCGGGAATGTTTTAAAACGCATTATTAAGCTTACAGATGAAAAAACTGAATAGCATATTAATCTTTCCATTTATTATAATCATACGATTTTATCAGCTTGCCATTTCCCCCTGGCTGGGGAAATCTAAGTGTCGTTATACACCTACCTGTTCTCAATATGGGTTGGAAGCGTTTAAAAAACATGGACCTCTTAAAGGCCTTTGGCTCACAGCGAAAAGAGTTGTAAGCTGCAACCCATGGGGCGGACACGGTTACGATCCTGTTCCTTAACAGCAATGAGATAATTTGCTGATGTGCTAATTGGAAATGCCGAGTTCAATTGACTCGGCATTTTTAATATTCTAAAGAGTTTTATTTTACTTTTTCCAGCAATAGTTTTGAACCTGTAAAGTCTGCAGCAGCATCCATTGCCTGTAATAACTTAGGCCAGTTGGCTACGGGTTCGTAGTTATTTTTGTATATTCTTGTAACCATTACATTTAATATATTTCCGTTCAATACTGCTGTAGCTTCAAACGAAGCACATTCATTTTCTACTTTTTTATTAAGCTCCTCTACCCCTTTCGCTCTATAACCATCGGGTATTGTTACAGCAAATGAGTAAGTGAGTGTGCGGGCACTTGGCATGTAAATATTCTGTGTACGTGTTCTGTCTTTTTCACTTGTTTTGGTATAAGAACCCATCAGTTTCCCCACATCAAAAATAAAATTGCTTCCGGCTTTTTTTACAAAGTTTTCCATTGTAAAAGTTTCAGCATATTCAAATGCAGGTTTTGTAATATTGAGCCCGGTGTTTAATACTTTGTAGCCAATCATTTCTTTGGGCTCCTGCTCAAACTGCAATTTTATATCTGCTTCAAAATAATCTTTTTGGTTCTGTCTTTCTTTGTCCATCGCAGTTTGTATTTCCAGTGCCTTTTGCTTGGTTTTTTTGTTCTCTGCAAGCACATCTACATTTTTCTTTTTTTCTATCAGTGCCGCTAGTTCCGCCTCCACATCTTCTGCAAGCAATAAGCTTTTTTGGTCTCCTTGTTTCATTGCACCTGTTTCGCTGCAAAGTCTTTCAATGGTAATTGTTTGAAAATTGTCTTGGTTAAAACTAACCGTCAGTTTCTCTGCTGATACATTTTCTGCACTTTTTGCTACGGGCAATTTTATTGGTGTTTCATTGTCTTCGTATTTAGGTCTTCTGTCTTTACCTTCCCTTGTCAGTATCAATGCATCTTCACCCTGGTAATCTGCATTCAATTGCCCAGTGTTTTGAAAGAAATCATTAAAGCAAACCCATTTAAAATTCCCCTTCCCGTTTATTTTTACAAAAGTTTCTACATCGCCAACGCCAAAAATCTCTTTTAATCTTCCTGAATAGCGGTTGCATACAATTACAATATCGTTGTCAATATCAAAGTCCCTTAATGTTTCAGAAAAAGAAACAGCCATGTTGAACCAACTCATATTTTCGTAGTTCCTGCTGTTGCTCACATCCAGGTTAGAAAAACTTTTATATTGCTGCCATTTGTAATAATTATAGAGGCAATTAATAATACTGTCATCGGGCAGTTCCTTCGGTTTTATTTTTCCGTCAAAATAACTTTTTACATATTTTTTGGGGGCCATATCAATCATTCTCGCCTGTATTAAAGAGAGAAAAGTGTTTTTTATATAATTTTTATATTTCTGTGTAAATGGCCCCCTTCTTACTTCGCCTCTTGGTGCCTCAATACCAGTTCCCGGAAAACCATAACGGACAACATAATATGGTATTTCCCTTGCCTGCGATGTCCAGAAAGTATTCTTTACAGCGGGCATATCTTTTTGGGTAAACTCCAGCACAATGTCATCATCGCTATTTGAGCTCACACTCATGGGGTTCACACCGTTAAGGTTTAGTATATCTGCGCCACACTTTTTATCAAGCGTATATTTTACATTGTACCAAATTGTAGGATACTCGCTTCCCATAAAAAAAAGATCAGGTCCTTTCACTTCCGTTTGATCTTCTATTACTTCTTCTACCCTCACAAAATAATCGAGCACATCGCCTACCTGCAAATCGGGAATAGCAAGTTTACCCTCCTTTTTTTTATCTGTATTATTCGTTAAAACTTCTTCTTCGCTTGCATTAATATCTACAATTTTACCGGTTGTTTTAAAAACTTTTACACCAATGTATGTTTTGGTTGTATTTACAAATTTTACCATTCCGGCTTTATAGGTATTATCAACAATTTTTTTATAGTTTACTGTAGCATAATCTTCGAGCGCAGCTTTATCCTGAATTAAAACACGCTCACGAAAAGTTGTATAGTATTTATACTGTTGTACCGTGCCGCCAAAAATAGTAGTCATTTTAAATTTACGCTTGGTAGAGTTACTTACGTCGTAAGATTTGGCAATAATAACGGCACTTTCATTTTTGTATTTTGCCGGCACCTCCTTCACGTCAAAAGCCTTATCGCCGTTGTTCCATACTTCCTGTTGTACTTCTGCAGATCTTTCCGCATATTTTTTTTCAACTTTTGATTGTGCCTGTGCGAAGTTTAAAAAAAGCATAAAAATGCCAGTAAGCAATAAAATTTTTCTCATAAAAAAAGTGGTGGTTTATTTTTTAGAAAGTACTATTTGTTCGTTATAAAATGCATTTAATTTTTCAATGTCTTTGTTCCACTGAGGAAATTTTTCCTTCGTAAGTTTTGTGTTCTTTATTATTATTTTTTTGGAGTACAGTATTTTAGTTGCCGTTTTTGACAAAGCTGTTGTCATTTCATAATCATCATTTTTTATGAAAACATTGCCCGGCATAGAAGTTACCGAATATCCATCCGGTATAGCAAGTTCAATATCTCTCTGAGAATTTATTTTATAACTAAACCAAAAATCATGAACCCTTTCTTTTATATCGAAAGTAAAATCAGAAAGATCTTTCCTAAAATCAATATCAACATAAAGGTCGCTGCCAAAGCCCGAAACAGCATTTGCATGCTTCATTTTATATTGCACGTTCAGCGGCTTATCATAATCGCTAAGGCTTGATGTTTTAAATTCTGAAACGATGTAATCTTTATTGTTATCGCTTAAATATTTTATAAAAGCCTCGTTGGTGTTTTCCTTTTTTATAGCATTTAGTTGTGTAAAAATGTGTTCCTTTTCTTCACCTTTCCACTCCCGTGTTATGGCACCCTCCATGTCTTTTCCGTTAAGAAGTAATATACTTTTTTCTGCATCCATATTTTGGAGATAGGTTGTAACGGGCACTTTTGTAAAAATATATTTATCACCATCCTCAATTAAAACCTGCCTTCCCTGTATTCGCTCAGCATATTCGTTAAAGCCAATAAAATTTTCTGTAGCATCTAAAAAATAAGTTTTTCCCTCAAAAAGCAAAGCACATATCATGTGGTTATCTACCGCAATAGATGGGGTGCTGTAATCATAAGCAATGTGGTTGGTGCCAATCCAACAAAGCCGTGCATCAAAGCCCTGCGACTTCAACAACTCTTTTGTTAAGTGCGCCATGCCTTTACAATCGCCGTATTTTTTCTTTAATACATCATCTGCTTTTGCCGGCCTAAAGCCCGCCAGCCCATCTTCAAATGCTACGTACCTAATATTATCCTGCATCCAGTAAAATATCTTTTTTATTTTCTCTACATTGTTTGAAGCACCTGCAGTAATTTCATCTGCCTTGGTTTTTATAACCGCAGTATTATTTTCTAAATTTTTTGTGAGAGACCTGTACCAGCCATACAAATCGTTGAGCGAACCAAGGTAAGTTTGATTGCCGTCCTGCAGATTTGCATTTTTACATAGTATAAGCAAGTGTGGTTCGGTATAAGTGCCGCCCGGGCTGTAGTTTTCGCTTACTCTTTCGGCTAATTTTTTTATAGTATAAGTTATAATATCGGCATCTTTTTTACTGTCGTATTCTGTTGTCTTCTTTATCTCCCTGCCTTCAAAATTAAATTCTTTAAAATCAACCTTCATCCAGCGAGGTACTGTTATTGATACAACCTTGTTTTCAATATTATAATTGTCACTAAAATAAATGGAGGTAAAATATCGAGGATCGGTAATTGTTTTTTCAAAATTTACTTCGCTCGTACTTCCCCTTTTTTCGAGGGGTAGATTAAAATAACAAATGTGTGCATCTGAGTAAAAAATATCGTTTACAGAATAGTATTCGTATCTGGGTGTTATGTATTTTGATTTAGATCCACTTACGATAATCCCTACATCATCTATGGTGGTTTTATCGTCGTAAAATTCACTTATGCCCACCGTTGTTCGGTATTCCCTGCATTGGTAGGTTGTGGTTAAATTTTGATTTACTACTACCCTATTGTCTTTTTTATTAAAGTTGAAAGTGTAGAATTCTTTGGAGTTGGAAATAACCACATTACTGTCTTTTACAAATGCTGATACAGCGAATTGTAACAAAATAATGGATGACAGCAAGAGACCGCATCTTTTTCTCATACAGATTAGTTTTCATAATGAAATTAATGAAAACAAACTTAATATTTGCATAGCAACGATTAATTTCTTAATTAAAAAAATATGCAAACACGTGTTGAAAAGCAGTTTTTATGTAAATAAAGAAACCGATACAATTGATACATCGGTTTTCGATATTACAATACTGATGAGATAAAATCGATTAAATCTTGTTTTACATAATTGAATATTTCTTATAAAACAATTATGCTGCCGATAAAATTTTGGTAGCGCAGTAATAAAAAAATATTATTACTGTAGAGATTATTGCACTAAAAAAGCTACCCGTGAGGAGCAGCCTTTTAAAAATATGTATTAAGTAATATTTAAGCTTTTTCAAAACGCTCTGCCACTTTATCCCAGTTTACCACATTCCAAAATGCTTCGAGATATGCCGGGCGCTTATTTTGGTATTTTAAATAGTAAGCATGTTCCCATACATCAATCCCCAAAATAGGTGTGCCTGTTCTTTCTACTAAGTTCATCATCAAAGGATTGTCTTGATTAG
>JBJXGJ010000271.1:0-10382 GCA_046153805.1 Ferruginibacter sp.
ATAATTAGCCACTTCCCTTTTCCAACTTTTGCGTTTCCAATTTTACCCTGCTTTATAATACTTACCAACCCTGCACCACTAATAATGCCTGGTTCGTAACCCGCAGTTTCTAAAATTTGATACAACATGCCACCAGTGGTACTTTTACCTGATGTGCCGCCAACTGCAATCGTTCTTTTTGTTGCGGCAATAAGAGCAAGTAATTCACTTCTTTTAATGATTGGTATTGTAAGTTCACGAGCTTTTACAACTTCTGGTATTGTATCTTCTACAGCGGTTGACACAATAATCAATTGTGTTTTATCTGTAATGCCTATGCCATTTTGGAGATAACATTTCACTCCTTCGGCTTCGAGTTTTTGTTGTGTTTCATTTTGGCTACCTTCCGTAAAATAGCGATCGCTGCCACTCACAATTTTACCCATACCTGCAAGAAATTGGGCCAAAGCACCCATACCTGAGCCGGCAACCCCAATAAAAAAAATGTTGTCTATGTTGCTTAAAGATGTTATTTTTTCCAAATTATTATAGGCGTTTAAAGAAAGTGCTAATTTACATTTTTATCAATGCAGGATGTTTTTTAATAACCAGTTTTACTCAAGTATTTCAAGCATTTTTAAATAGTCGTATTGTTCTTCTTCGTGCATTAAACTAATTGCTTTTCGTATTTTTTTTATTTGCGATAGGTATATGTTTTGCAAAGCTGTATTTCTATGCAGGTTCAATTTAAGGTCATTTATTTTTTCGCAAACATGCAGAAGGACATCAGGTTCGGTCGTTTTGCAGTTACTGTATTTAATATATCGATTTGCTATTCTAATTATTTTTCTAATCGTTTTTTTAGCAAAATATAATTGTGTTTTATTTACCGTTAAAAACAATTCATTAAGTACTTCTTTTACACTTGCTACGTATGATTTTTCGTCGTGTGCTTCAAAAAGCAAGTACGTAAGTAATTCTTTGTTTTCTTTTTTAAATTTTGTAAGCTTTAGGCAAAGTTCGAGCAACATGGCAGGACTTACGTTTTCCAGTTCCGTCTTTATTTCTTTTAGGGATGCTGTTTTCATTTAAGCTAAAAAAGTAGAACTAGAGTGCAGCAAATTTTTCAATCTGCTCCTGTTCCAAAAAAGTTTTTATACATTTCTTAATGTCTATAGAAACGCTGTGTATAAATGTAAACTGGTCTGTTATTGATTTGGTTTTAATAAAATCTGCTTTTGTTGCTGTTTCAAGGTTGCGATCAATTATTTCGTTTCTCCTGGTTTGCAAAAGAAAATCTGTTTCGGTATTTAAGTGTTGTGGCACATTTAAAAGTTTGTTTTCTTCTTCCAACGTGTACCTGTCATTTAGTAAGGCAGAAGCGGTTTCTAAATTTTTTGTGGTACTGTCTATAACTGGCAAAAAAATGGCAGACTTAAAAAATATTTTATTTTCTGCGAGGTAGAAAGACAAAGCCGAAAAATGCGAGGTAATAATATGGTTTAATACCACAAACCTGTAAACCTGCTCCACGTGTCGTTGAAACCTTTTAGGCTCAGAGAGCATTCTGTTAAATGCATCGGAAACATTGGCCAATGCAGTTAACGCACTTTGTCTGGCAAATTTTAATTCAACGTTGTCCATTATGCTTTCATTGGTAAAGTTGGCAGCGAGTCTGTTGTAATATGCTATGTTTTTATTTGTAACATCATCCATATATTTTTTTATGGTGGTATGTTCCCATGCAGGTACAAAAAACAAACTGGTTAAAAACGAAATGCCGGAGCCTATTCCTGTGTCCAATAGTCTATCATATAAGAGCAACGTAATATTGGTTGGATAAATTAAATGAAAAAAAATAACTAGGTAAGGAGTCATAAGCAACACACTTACAAAATATTTTGTTCTTATAAACATGTAACAACCGGCCATTAACGAAATCATTATAATCATTAAGGCTAAGTCGTTTTTAACAAATAGTAAAATAAGTACACCTAAAATGATGCCGATGAAGGTACCGACAAGCCTGTCTCTGTTTCTTGCTTTTGTGAGGCTGTATGCAGGTTTTAAGATAACGACAATCGTTAGTAGAATCCAGTAATTGTGCCCTATGTTAAAAAAAAGCGATATTAAATAGCCAGCCAGTAAAGAAATAGCAACCCTTACAGAATGCCTGAATATGTTTGATTGTAAATTGAGGTTGTTTAAAAATAAGGCCGGATCTAAATTTTGTGCCTCGTTAAATTTTTGTGTGTCGAGCTTTATTTCTTTGGTATTTCTTTGGCTTTTTTCATAGTGGGTATAATAATGTAATCCATTTATTTTTTCCGTTAAACCTTTTATGTTATTGTAAATTCTTCCCAGACCAATGAAGTCATTAAGGTTTTTTTCATCCATAAAATTCTCCCTCAAATCTTCAAACTTCGCCTTTATTCTGTTTAGATTCTCCAGGTTTTCATTTATTCCTACCGAGGCCTTGCCAGCCCCTACAGCATTGGCAATATCATGCAACTCGGCAGCTAAAAATAAAAGTTGTTTTCTATACTCTTCCAGTATGCCGGTTTCATCAAACCTTTTATGCAAAACTTCGTATTGCTGGTAAGTGCTCATTATACTTTCAAAAAGATCTGCAACGTCCAGATAAATTTTTAAGAGCGAGCGCCCTGCCTTTGTTGATTTTTTTGTTATCGCTCTTGTTTTAAACAGCATTTCATTTAGTGCCTCTTGTTGGTTTTGTATTTGAATTTGTTGTAACAACAAAGCTTTGTAAGTTGCTTCATAGTCGGGATGGTCATCGTAAAAAGAAGCACGGGTCTTTAAATAATCTGCCACACTGTTTAAAAATTCTCCTGATAATTGTTGAATTATTTTGTATGGCTTCAATCTGTGTAACGATAAACTAAAAAGTAAATACCAAATACCACCTATGATTAGGTACAGCGCATGTAAGAAAACGGCTGTTCCTGTAAGTGGCAGTTGCATACTAAGTACCATAATAAGTAATGCGGATATGCCAATTGATGAAACCCTTGCATTATAAACACTGAGCATTGAAAATATGAATCCAAAAACGAATATACTTATTGCTGTCAGTGTTTCTGAAACCAATACAAAATTGGTAATTATAGCAACCAGGGCAATGGTAATTATGCAAAAAAACATTCCGTTTGCCCGGTGGTGTGCGGGGCCTGCACTGTCTGTAATACTAACACAAAGCGCTCCTGTTGATATTGCAATGCCAATCGATAACTCCCCAAAATAACCAAATGATAGGGCGGGTAATACTATACCTACGGTCATTCTGATACCCTCGTTAAAAAACCTGCCGTTTATAAAATTTAAATATGCCTTTGTATTAATCATAGCTTTTACAGGCATTTGTTAATTGTTCAAATTTAGAATGCTTTGTACATAGAACAATTATATTTTTCATTCATTCCTTTTTTCTTTGGCACAGTTTTTA
Source organism: Ferruginibacter sp. (assembly GCA_046153805.1). Classification (GTDB taxonomy): domain Bacteria; phylum Bacteroidota; class Bacteroidia; order Chitinophagales; family Chitinophagaceae; genus Ferruginibacter. The sequence goes on from JBJXGJ010000271.1 coordinate 3,443, forward strand.
AGATATATGTGCGACGAACAAATAATAATTAAATTAAACATTATGAAAAATCTTTCAATTATCTTAATCTCTGCCGTTGCGTTTGCTTCGTGCAAGGGTAAAGACAGTTCATTGCAATCTGATAAAAATATTGTGATTCTGACCGATACTTCAAAAGCATCTGGAAGTTATTTAACAGATACAGGTATGGCTAAAATGCCAGTGGCTGCAGCGCCTGTTGCCGCAGCCCCTGCGCCTACAAAAAGAACAACTTCTACAAGGCAAAAGTCTAATACAACTTATGGCAATTCATCTAGTTCTACCTCAAACACATCAAACGGTACAAATAACAGCGGTACTACAACAAATACAAGCACAGCCAAGAAGGGTTGGAGCAAAGGAGCAAAAGGTGCTGTTATAGGCGGTGTAGGTGGTGCAGTTGCGGGTGCCATAATCGGTAAAAATGCAAAGGGTGCTGCAATTGGTGGAGCAGTTGGAGCCGCAGGTGGTTATATCATTGGTAGATCAAAAGATAAAAAAGACGGAAGAGTACCATAAATAATTTTCAAAATCAATTTATTGTTGGAAAATATAAAAACCATTTCTTTGTGGAGAAATGGTTTTTTAATGATAAAAATTTTTACGAATGTCAGCATGTAATTTCACCATCCCGTTTACAAAATCTGTTACGGAAGTATTGGAAAAAGCTAAAAAAACAGTAGAGGCGCAGAACGGTAATTTTACCGGAGATGAACAAAAGGGAAACTTTGATGTGAGTATTTTTGGTAATACGGTTGTCGGTTTCTACGAGGTAATGAATCAGGAGTTGAATATTAATATTATAGAAAAACCTTTTTTGGTACCATGTAATATCATCGAAAATTTTTTAAAGAGTCAGTTAAATTAAACCAGTATACTGTTTTGATTCGCTGGTAAAATTGAGAATTTTGAGATTTTTAGTCGACATTCTGTTGTATTAACATACTTTTACACAAGAAGAAGGTTCGTTATGATTTATTGTAACGATTAAAAGGGAATCCCGTTTAAATCGGGAGCTATCCCCGTAGCTGTAAAGTTGCTTTCATTAACTTGAAAAATCTAAATAGAAATACCACTGTGTAAAAAACGGGAAGGTTATTTAGATGCGACAAGCCAGAAGACCTGCCATTTTCTAAATAATCAAAAGCTTTCGGGTGAAAGGCTGTAGATGTAACTTAATGCTGCATTTGCATACGCCTGCTCATACGTGAAGCTGTAATTTAAAAACAGCTGTTGTTGAAAAACTTTGCATCAAGTCTTATTTTCATTTTAATGTTATTGTCAGGGTTTTGTGTAGCTCAAAAGCATGATACCCTCGCTGTTGTACAGGTTATTTCTTCAAAACCGAACACAGCGGTACTAAACGCTTCCCCTTTACAATTATTAAATACAACCGATGCTTATAAAACCAACAGTATATCTGTCGCTGATGCTGTAAAACATTTAGCCGGCGTTATCGTAAAAGATTATGGTGGTATTGGTGGATTAAAAACAATTGATGTGCGCAGCCTTGGTGCAACACACACAGGCCTTTTGTATGATGGCATTGCCGTTTCCAGTGCGCAGGCCGGTGTTATAGATTTTGGCAAATTTTCCTTGGATAATATTCAACAGATAGCCTTGCAAAACAGTGGCCCGTCTGATGTACTTTCAACAGCTAGGGCTTTTTCCTACAGTTCTTTGTTGGTATTAAAAACAACATCGGATGCCGATAATGGTTTTTCAGAAAATAGGCTGAATGTAAAATTGCAGAAGGGATCTTTCGGTTACATATCACCATCTGTTTTCGTGCAAAAGAAATTTAGCAACAACTTTATGACCGCGGTAAGTGCAACTTACCAGACGGCTGAAAGTGATTATCCATTTACCTCCTACGAAAACAGTAGGAACAAACAAACAAGAACAAACTCAGACGTAAAAAGTTTTAGAATAGAAACAGATCTAGCGTGGCATTTGAAGGGAGATGATAAATTTAATTTTAAAAGCTATATCTACGATTCAAAGCGAGGACTGCCAGGTGCAATTATATTGTATAGTACTACCGGCAACCAAAGGTTAAATGATAGAGAGATTTTCTTACAGGCAACCTGGAAAAGTAAATTGTCAAAAAGAAATGAGTTGCTTATCAGCACCAAATACCAAAACGATAAAACATTTTATTTAGATCCCTCCTACCCTAACAATTTGGGCAGGTTAGAAAACGAATTTCACCAAGAGGAGGTTTATTTATCTACCGTGTTGGCCCACAAAATTACCCACCAGCTCACAGTGAGTTTTTCATCAGATGTTTTTAGCAACAGCCTTACAAGGACCGATATTTTCGCAAAAGATTTTCCTGAACCAAAGCGGTTGTCTTCGTTAAACAATGCCGCATTTCATTTTACAAGAAAAAGAATAGAAATTACCGGGAACCTATTATTTACCCACATAAAAGAAAAGGTAAGAATAGGGCTGCAGGCGAAAGAAATTAATGCATTTTCGGAATCGGTAGCTCTAAGTTTTCAACCATTTAAAAAACTACCATTAAGAGGAAGGCTATTTTATAAACATGTTTTTAGGGTGCCAACTTTTAATGAATTGTACTACACCAATTTTGGCAATACAAATCTTCGACCCGAGTATGCCGACCAATATAATGCAGGTCTAACTTATGAAAAAAATGACATCCATTTTATTGATAAATTATCTGTGACTTCAGATGCGTATTATAACCAAATAAAAGATAAAATACTTGCAGTACCAAGGGCAAACCTATTTCAATGGTCTGCGCAGAATATTGGCAAAACAGCCATTAAAGGACTTGATGTGGCTATCCATCTACAGTTAAAAGAATGGCGTAAATTGGTTGTAAGAACAGATATTGCTTATACTTTTCAACAAGCGCAGGATGTTACCAATAGAACCTCTGCTTTGTACAAATCTCAAATACCTTACACCCCAAAGCACAGCGGCAGCAGCACTTTAGGGATACAATATAAAAATGCATCGTTAAACTATAATGTGTTGTTCTCTTCTTACAGGTACAGACCCGGTGATCCTATATTTGAAAACCTCTTGCAACCCTGGAGCAGTTCAGACCTTTCGTTTTCGTATAGTTTCAGAGAAAATTACAGTGCCAATTACAAAATAATTTTTGAGATGAATAATATTTTTAACGAGCAATATGAAATTATAAGGTATTATCCTATGCCTTTAAACAATTATAGGCTCACAATACAATTTTCTTTAAAAAACAAAAACAAATCAATATGAATTTAAAACAAGTAAGTGGCTCAATTATAATTGCGGCCATTGCATTATCGTCCTGTAAAAAAGTAATTGACACCCGTGTCGTTTTACCTGTTGAATTAGCTCCGTCAGTAGGTGCTTATGTATTAAGCGAAGGTGGTTTTACTGGTAATAATACCAAGCTATCATACTATACAAATAGCAGTGCAACAGTTGTTGGTGATTTCTTTTTACAACAAAATCCTTCATTGACTGCAGGCTTGGGTGGTCTTGGAAATGATGCTATTATTTATGGTAGCAAAATGTATATTGTGATGAATGGTGCCGGAAATGTTACTGTGTTAAGTGCAATTAATGCCATCTTTATGAAGAAGATTTCCTTTCTTGTAAATACAACCAACAAACAACCAAGATATGCAGTAGGTGCTAGGGGTAAGGTATATGTGACGTCTTATGATAATACAGTAAGTGTTATAGATACAACTTCACTCTCTATCATCAAAACAATTAATGTAGGAGCAAATCCCGAAGGTATTGCTGCTTCTGCCAACTATTTATACGTTGCAAATTCTGGTGGTTTTAATACAGTACCAGATTCTACAGTTTCGTTAATTGACTTAAATACTGAATTGGAAGTTAGAAAAATAAAAGTTGGTGTTAACCCTTCCAAAATAGAAATTAATACGGCAGGAAATGTTTTTGTAAGTGCTTATGGCAATTACGGTAACATTCCAGCTTCTATATCATTTATAAACGGTGCAGTCAACCTTACTTCTGTCAACCTTGGGAGTAATTTTTCTTATTCAAACATCCGCATTGTTGGCGATATAGCATACCTGTATAATAATTATGGTGGAACAGGTACTGCTAGAGTTTATAATACTGCAACAAATACCATCATAAGAAATGAATTTATAACTGACGCAACGCCTGTACAAACGCCTTACGGATTAAATATTGATGAGCAAAATGGCGATGTTTACATTGCAGATGCATCAAATTTTACTTCGGCAGGAAAAGTAACCTGTTTTAACAGCGCAGGGGTAAAGAAATTTTCTTTTTCAGTTGCACCAGGCGTAAATCCAAATACGATTTTGTTTAAAAGATAATTCAGATTAGTTCATTGTAAAAATGCCCTGTTTTTAAACGGGGCATTTTTGTAAATTCTCCTACACCCTCATTTCGTCGGCTTTCCAAACAGTAATTGCTTTTTTTATTTCGGCTGGCTTCATATCTTCCTCAAGAGCTTTTTTTATAAGAACCAAAAATTTACCCAACTACAAAATTTGATGGTAACGATAGCAGACAGAATAATTTTAGCGCCAATTTTAGCGAGCAAATGAATTTTGGAATTTCAAAAAACTTTTAAACTCAAATTTAGTGTCTGAGAAAAGTTGCGTTGTTTAGCGCAACTTTTTTTTATCATTATGGTATCAAATTTGTTTTCCTATTTCAGAATTTAACCGTTAAAACAAAACAATGAATAATTTATTTAGAGGCTTAATAGCCGGCTACGGCGCAAAAAAACTTGGGGGAGGATGCTTTTCTACAGTCCTTATTTTTATTCTTATTTATTGGGGCCTTGGCCAATGTAACAAACAGACGAATAGTAACAATGCACCGCAGCGTACAGGACAATTTATTAAGCCAACTATTTTGCATAAGACGACATAAAAAAACCCGGTGAGTAAAATCACCAGGTTTATATTTTAAGTATCTTTTTTTGTTTAACCTAAATAGGCTTTTAAAGCGCCACTATACCTTGCTTTTTGCAACCGTTTAATAGCTCTTTCTTTTATCTGGCGAATACGTTCTTTTGTAAGATCATACTTGTGGCCTATCTGCTCAATAGTAACTCCATTTTCACCATCAAGACCAAAATAAGCGTTCACAATTTCAGCTTCTCTCGGGCTCAACGATTTTAATACTCGGCGAATTTCACTCTTTAATGAATCGTGCATTACATCTTCATCTGTTTCACTTCCGCCCTTTAGTAAATCACCCATGGCAACATCCTCTGCTTCGTGTACAGGCGCATCTAAAGAAGTATGACGGGTATTGCTTTGGAAAATATTATTTATTTCTGTCTCACTCATTTCAAGCAATTCAGCAAGTTCTTCGGTAGAAGGTTCGCGCTCATGCTCCTGCTCAAAAGCCATATAAGCTTTGTTTGCCTTATTATAGGTACCAATTTTATTTTGAGGTAAACGAACCAAACGACCTTGCTCAGCCAATGCCTGCAAAATTGACTGGCGAATCCACCAAACAGCATAAGAAATAAATTTGAAACCCTTGGTTTCATCAAAACGTTGAGCTGCTTTTATTAAACCTAAATTACCTTCATTGATAAGATCAGATAGAGACAGTCCCTGGTGCTGGTATTGCTTAGCAACAGATACCACAAAACGTAAATTTGCCTGAACCAACTTATCTAAAGCACGCTGATCGCCCATTTTAATTTTTTGAGCAAGAATGGTTTCTTCCTCGGGGGTGATCATTGATATTTTAGAAATTTCCTGCAGATATTTTTCAACCGCCTGAGAATCTCGGTTGGTAATCTGGGTTGCGATTTTTAATTGCCTCATCGTGTTTTTTTGTATTAAATTCGAAGTAATTGTACAATATGTACAGATTAGAGTCTGCAAAGTTACAGAGTTTACCCTGATATGCAAAAAAATGGAATCAAAAAATTTTGTTGTTTGAAGAAATATGTATATAGCAAATACCGTGCTAACATCTTTTACTGACAATTATTTTGTAGCTATTCACTTTCCGACACAGGCTAAAATGCAACGTTTTTACATGACACTCCTACGCAGTTCGCTTGCTAAATTTTTGTTCTTTTCTATTGGCATGTCGCTCCAATGGAGCTAAGATCATAACTTCTGAGCCTCGTTAGAGGCTACATACCAGTAGAATTAAATTATAAAACAGCGCCAGAGCTTCGGAGGAGCGACATGTTTAATAAAAAATACAATAATAATTAATAGCAGCTAAATTATAAGGCAAATTGTGACATCTTCAAAATTGTATTGCAGGGGGATTATGTTATTACTGAATAGTTACGTTATTTTTAGTATTGAGATTGGGATTTTAAAATTGGATAGCTTGAAACCTTTCTTACTGCAGGATTTTGAACGTTATGGCAATAATTTACTTCAAAAGTATTCTGGGCACAGCTAATAAGATCTGTCACAAATTTTGTGAGAAATGCTATTATAATTAAAATATTTCTTATGGGTTTTTACAACTTTTGCCAAATTCTTCAATGTGTTCTTATAAATTTGTTGCATGTTAATAGACTTACGCTCGGATACGTTTACAAAACCATCGCATGATATGCTGCAGGCAATGTTTTCAGCACGGGTTGGTGATGATGTTTTTGGGGAAGACCTTACTGTAAATGAACTGGAAAATTATTGTGCCGACTTATTTGGTATGGAGGCTGCCATTTTTTGCCCCAGCGGCACCATGACAAACCAAATTGCGATAAAATGCCATACGCAGCCCGGCGATGAAGTGATATGCGAAAAAGTAAGTCATGTTTACATTTATGAAGGTGGTGGCATTGCATTTAACAGTGGTTGTCAGGCAAAAACAATTAATGGAATAAGAGGTCTTGTTACTGCAGAAGATGTAGTTAACGCTATTAATCCTGAGGATGTTCACAAAGCAAATACGGCGCTTGTGGTGT
>JBJXGJ010000275.1:0-6249 GCA_046153805.1 Ferruginibacter sp.
AAGAAAAGAGCGACTGCCAAATCTCCGGCTCCAGAGAATCCGTACAAAGCAATAACGGGATGGTTTGACGGCGGAAATTCTTTGGATCTTTTTTTAGAAACCAAAGATGAAGACAAAATACAAAAGCTTTATAAAGTAAGCGGTCTGTTTGCACTTGTTAGTAAGCATTACGCCAATTTAAATGAAAAAGAAAGTGCGCTTTTAATGGAGTTGGTTTTACATGGCTTGGCAGCACATTCTTTAATAAGCAAGAAGGTTATTGATGGTAAAATTGAATTTAAAGATTTGATGGGAAGCATGCTTAATATGGGCAGCAGTGAACATTTTACGGAAGATGATTTTAATGAAGATGATTTTAATTAAATAAACTAACATGTATAAAAAAGAGAAAGTTGGTCTACTTTCTCTTTTTTATGTAATATTTACCTCTCTTTGTAGTGTTACGTTAAACATTACCTGTACCGAGTCAATAATTTTTTCACTAAACTCCAATATTTCATTACCTGAAGCACTACCATAATTTACCAATATCAGTGCCTGTTTTTCGTGGCAGCCTGCGTCATTTAGTCTGTAGCCTTTGAAGCCACATTTTTCTATTAACCAACCTGCAGCAAGTTTTGTTTCGTTGTTACCAACGGGATAGCCAACTATTAATGGAAATTCAATTTTTAAATGTTCAAACTGCTCGTTTTTTATTGTGGGGTTCTTAAAAAAACTACCAGCATTGCCAATAATTTTTGGGTCAGGCAATTTGCTTTGTCTTATGCTGATAACAGCATCTGATATGGCTTTTATAGAAAGTGCTTGAATACCCATTTTTCCCAATTCGGCTTCAATGGCTCCATAACTCGTATTATAAACTGGTACCTTATTTAAGCGAAAAGTTACCGAGGTTATAATAAACTGATCTCTGTACTTATTTTTGAAAACACTTTCCCGGTAACCAAATTCGCAATCATCCTTTGAGAAAACAACTGATTTTTTTTCATGCAAGTGGTATGCTTCCAGTTCATAAAAAATATTTTTTAACTCCACACCATAAGCACCAATATTTTGCATCGGCGAAGCGCCAACGCTTCCTGGGATGAGCGATAGATTTTCTGCACCTGCAAAATTATTTTCTATGCAATACAAAACAAAAGTGTGCCAACCCACGCCTGCACCGGCTTTTACATAGATATAATGCTCATCCTCTCTCACAACTTCTATTCCTTGTATTTCATTTTTTAATACCAGCCCATCAAAATTTTTGGTAAATAAAATGTTGCTGCCACCACCAAGAATAAGTGTATGCTCATTATTTGCATCTAAAATTTCTTCCAAATCCGCCTCATTAGAAAATGCAGCAAATCTCTTGGCAAAAACATTTATACCAAAGCTGTTTAATTTTTTTAGAGAGATATTTTCTTGGATGTGCATCATGCAAATTATTCAAACATCGTAAAAGAGGAAATCTGTTTTTTGAAAATCGTCAGCGGCTTTGTGAGCCTTCCTCAGGTTAACTATTACATCGGGTCCACATCCGTAACAACCACTACACTTCTGTAAATTTTTTCGCCCTGCATTAAATTAATATGGTTGCGAATTACTTTACGATAGGTGTTACTCATGCCGGCTTCTTTTGGTAATTTAATCATCAATTCCATTAGGTACATATTGCGCAAACGCCCAACGATTGGCACTGCGGGCCCGGTGATAAAATCTTTTAAATCTTGGGAAAGTAAAGATGCCAGTTTATTCGCAGCAGCTTCCACGGTTTCTTTATCTCGGTGTTTCAATGTTACCATTACCATTCTACTAAACGGCGGATAAAAAAACTCTTTTCTCTTTTCAATTTCAAAATCATAAAACTTTTTGTAGTCGTGCTGCTGCACCAATAATAAAATGGGATGTTTTACATTCATCGCTTGTATCATTACCTTTCCCTGTTCATGCTTTCTGCCTGCTCTGCCACTTACCTGTTCCATTAATTGAAACGCCCTTTCGTTGGCTCTAAAATCGGCAAAGCTCAATAAGCCATCAGCATCTAACACACCCACCAAACTTACCTTTTCAAAATCCAACCCCTTTACTACCATTTGCGTGCCTACCAAAATATCGAGTCGCTGTTGTTCAAATAAATGTATTAAATTATCATGTGCTGTTTTGCCACGCACACTATCCACATCCATACGTGCTATTTTAAACTGACCAAAATCATTTTCTAATTGCTCTTCAATTTTTTCTGTACCAAAGTTTTTTTCTAACCAATTATTACTGCCACAAGCAGGGCATGTAACCAACTTTGGGTAAGTGCTACCGCAATAATGACAATGTAATTTATTGCTGTATTTGTGCAACGTAAGCGATACATCGCAATGTACACATTGTGGCAAGTAACCGCATGTACCACATATCAGGTAAGGGTTATAACCTCTTCTGTTTTGAAAAAGTATCACCTGCCTATCTGCCTCTACCGCTTTTTGTATGGCATCTTTTAATTGCGGACTAATCATTACCTTCCCCTTCTGCATTACCTGCGTTGTATTTATAATTTCAATTTCAGGTAATTTAATGCCACCAAATCGTTCAGCCAATGCTACCAAACCATATTTATGTTGCCTGGCATTGTAGTAAGTTTCTAAAGATGGAGTGGCGCTGCCCAATAAAATTTTAGCGTTGAACAGTGAGCCATAAAAAATAGCTGCATCTCTTGCATTGTAGCGTGGCGCAGGGTCTTGTTGCTTGTAAGATGAGTCGTGTTCTTCATCTACAATTACCAACCCTAATTCTTTAAAGGGTAAAAATAGAGAACTTCTTGCACCGAGCACAATTTTAATTTCTCCGGTTCGTATTTTATTCCAGAGTTCAATTCGCTCCTGGTTATTAAATTTGGAGTGGTAAATAGTTATGTTGCCACCAAAGTGTTTTTGCAGCCGCCTGATTATTTGCGCTGTTAAAGCAATTTCAGGTAAAAGATAAAGAACCTGTTTTCCCTGCGAAAAATATTCTTCGATGAGTTTGATGTACAGTTGTGTTTTTCCACTGCTTGTAACACCGTGTAATAAGCAAACATTTTTTTCAGCAAAACTAATTCTAACTTTTGCTAAAGCAATGTCCTGGGCTGCACTTAATTCAAAATCTATATTAATGTTTTTGGGCAAACTCCGCACCCTGTCTATGCTGCGCTTCTCTATAAATAAGATATTTTTATCTGCTAAACCTTTTAATTGTGCAGGAGTTGCACCTGATTTTTTTAATAGCGCTGTTTGTGTAACTTCACCTTCCGTTTTATTTACATGCAAAAATGCCAACAACAATTCCATTTGTTTTGGTGCGCCTTTCCAGTCGTTTAACAATGGCGCTAGCGCTTTTTCATTGGCAAATCGCGGGTTTAATATTACGTAGTTTTGTTTTTTTACTTTGTATTTTTCGTTAAGGTCTTCTCTAATAAAACAAACATTTTTATCTATAAGTTTCTTTATGGTTGGGTATACATGTGTGGCATCCATAACCTGTTGCACTTCAGTGATTGTGAGTTCTTTTTTTATCAGTAACGCTTCGCCCACTAAAAACTCTTCATCGCCAAGACCTGTAAAATCATCGCCATATTCTTCATTAAAAATTAAAACTGTTTCGCTACTAAGTTTAAAATTTGCTGGCAATGCAGCAGCCATTACTTCGCCTTCGGTGCACATATAATATTCGCTCATCCATTGCCACAATTTTAATTGTTGTGCATAAACAAGTGGCGTATCATCTAAAATTTGTAAAAGTGGTTTTGTTTTATAGGGAGGTTCACTTGTAATTAATTTTTTAACAATTCCTGCATATTTTTTATTTTTTCCAAACAACACTTCTGCCCTGCAACCAGCCTGCGCAGCCGCTACCATATCTATAGGAACACTATAGGTATACACGTTAGGCAAAGCCAGGGGAAGAATAATTTCTGCCCAGTAAACAGATGACGGTTCATTAAAATTTAATTCGTTGTCTTGCATAACCTCACTCTCAGTATCTCCCAAAATAAGAGGGAGGCCAAGTTTCTATTTTTTTATTACTTTAGTTTAATATCAATTTTTAAAAAATTTTTGTCAACATAAAATAAGAAGTATAAATATTTTATACAGATAGTTTAAATCTTGTAATAACTTTCAATCTTAGAACATTGAACTTTCAACCTTCAACCTTCAACTTCTAATCCAACTCACCTTATAACGAATTAACCCCTTTTCCATTTCATTATATACTTCTTGTTTCAGTAATTGTGAATCGGTAACCGGCAATATTTCAGGCAAAAAAACTGCCCTACTTTTACCAGGGGTCAAACTAAAAATACTGTTGTAATTTAAGCGATCGTAAGCATCTAAAAAAAGTACAGGTTGTATAGGCGTATTGGTTTCTATTGCAATTTTAAATGCGCCGTTATAAAACTCTTTAAGCGGTTTATGTGTCATATTAAAAGTACCTTCAGGCGCAATAACAACAGAAATATTTTTAGCTAAGACCCGTTTCAACTGGTGTACACTTCTTGTTCTGCCTGCGTCGCTCTCTCTATCAACCATCACCGTTGCATTCCGGTAAATATAACCGAAGATTGGTATTTTGGCCATGTCTGCTTTTGCTAAAATACGAATTGGCTCATGCCGAAAAGCCTTCATCATAAATGGAATATCAATATAAGAAATATGGTTAAAAACAAAAATTACTGCATGTTCTTTTGCTTTTGGTGCTTCAAAAATATTTCTATGCCTTATTCCCCAAAGACATAGCACAATATCTGCCCATATTCTGCAAAGATTGTAAATCATATTTCCGCCCTTCACTCTCCCAAAAAAAGACGCAATAATTACAAAAGGGAAGAGTAAAAGCATGATGATTATAAAGATAGCAAACGCATAAATACTGTAAATGACACCAGCGATTTTTTTCATATTAAATTGTCAGCCACGAATATACAATATCATTTTTTTGGAGAAAGATTTGCTGTGAAACCTATTAAAAGGAAATACATTTTGTACATCAAAGTGTTTTTCAAATAAGCATCACAGTTTCTAAAAAATTAAATTACATTGAAAAAATAAAATAAAACTGATGCCCGTTAAAGAAATTTGGATTAATCTTCCTGTAAAAGATCTTACAAAATCGAAAGTATTTTTTAAAGCCCTTGGCTTTACGCAAAATACAACCCATGGCAATACCAACGAAAACGCCTGCTTTGTCGTTGGTGAAAAAAACGTTGCTGTGATGTTGTTTCCTGAAGCAGTTTTTAAAACTTTCACCCGCCACGAAGTGAGTGATACCCGTATGGCTACCGAGGTTTTATTGTCAATAGATGCAGAAACAAGAGAAGAAGTTGACAACCTGGCGGCAAGTGCAGCAGCAGCGGGTGGCAATGTTTTTGGTGAACCGGCTGAAATACGAGGTTGGATGTATGGCTGTGGCTTTACTGACCTTGATGGACACAGGTGGAATGTGTTGCACATGGATAAGAGCAAAATGCCACAGCAATCTGCGGCATTAAATAAAGATTGCATTATTATAAATACAACCGTAAAAGCAACAGCAGAAAAAGTTTGGGAATACTGGACCAAACCTGAGCACATTAAAAAATGGAATTATGCCTCGGAAGATTGGCATACCACAAAAGCTGAAAATGATTTGACAGTAGGAGGCACATTCAGCAGTCGTATGGAAGCTAAAGATGGCAGTATGGGGTTTGACTTCTGTGGCCACTACTCTCATATAAAAGAGTTGGAAGATATTGCTTATATGATAGGCGACAGCAGAAAAGTAAATATTCATTTCGAAAAAACAGCAGATGGAATAAAAATTACCGAAACCTTTGAGCCTGAAACTGAAAACTCGCAGGAAATGCAACAACACGGATGGCAAGCGATTTTAAATAATTTTAAAACGTACACCGAAAATAATTAGTGGAGCTGCCATATCTTCTTACGTGCATATTTTAATATCGGGAATATTTTTGGAACAATAAATCTGCTCATTCTAAATTTTTCTTGCCTGTTGGTTGTAAGCCATCAGCACACCGATGCCGTTCCGCTTGGTGGCCATGCAGACCACCCCCGCGACGAATAACACGGCACCGACGAACAGGTAGCTATTGAGGTCAACCATGTCTCACCTTGCACTCACGTTTCGGGAGAATGGAGGATAGAAGATGGAGGATGGAACAGAAGAACACGCCTGATCCATGCGCCATTCTCCATCCTCTATCCTCCATTCTCGATCCTCCCCCCCACCCTCCCC
>JBJXGJ010000276.1:0-5199 GCA_046153805.1 Ferruginibacter sp.
CAAACATTATCCCCACACCTCATAATTATTTATCCATTCTTAAGCAGGCTTCAGAAAATAACAGCATTGTACCAACAGAAGAAGTTAAATTTATAAATCATTCCTGGCATATTTTTCAGCTAAATGACTATGCGTCAAGGAACGATTTTTTAATCCTTACACAAGGAGTTCAATCGGATAAATTGAATAGTATTGTTGTGGCTACGAACCAGGCAGCTATTTTTATAGAACCCGGCGCCAATATTTTACCCTGTTATTTAAATGCTGCAACTGGCCCCATTTATATAAGTAAAGGTGCTACAATAATGGAGGGAAGTATGATACGTGGCCCGTTTTTTTTAGGTGCTGACAGTGTGGTAAAAATGGGTGCGAAAATTTATGGCGCCACAAGCATAGGTGCCCGTTGTGTAGTAGGTGGCGAAATAAAAAACAGTATTCTTTTCGACAACAGCAACAAAGCACATGACGGTTACCTAGGTGACAGTGTGCTTGGCGAGTGGTGCAACCTCGGTGCCGGTACAAGCAACAGCAATGTAAAAAATACCGCCGGAGTGGTAGGTTATAAAATTAATAAAGATGACGTTGTAGGTTTTAGCGGCAATAAAGGTGGTTTGCTTATGGGCGACTACAGCAGGTCTGCAATCAATACATCTTTTAATACCGGTTCTGTAGTAGGCGTGTGTTGTAATATTTTTGGCGAAATAATGCCGCCAAAATTTATTGAAAATTTTACGTGGGGAAAAGAAAAATATATATTTGACAAAGCTTTGAAAGATATAAACAACTGGATGGCATTTAAAAATGAATTTTTAAGCCAAAAAGACGAATTAAAATTGAAAAAATTATATGAAAAAATTTGAATACAGAATATTAACTGTCCCCACAAAGGGATGGATGAAGTACAGACAGGATTTTGATAAACTATTGGTTGAGCTGAATGAACTCGGAAAGCAAGGCTGGGAAATAACAACGGCTTTACCAAATATGTACCAGACGGGAAGTTATTCCACCAATATTATTATACTAAAAAGAGAAATTAACCGCTAAAAAACAAATCATTTTTATGAGAAAACAAATAGCTGCAGCCAACTGGAAAATGAACCTTACACTGGCACAGGGAGAAACATTGATACAGGAAATAAAAGATGCGGCAATTGAAATGGATGCTGATCAAGAAGCTATTTTTGCGGTGCCTTTTCCGTACTTAACCGCCATGAACAAACAGTTGCTCGGTTCAAATAATTTCTTTGTAGCTGCGCAAAACTGTGCTGCTGAAAAAAGTGGCGCATACACTGGGGAAACCAGCGCAGAAATGCTAAAAAGTATTGATATTTTTTATGTAATCATTGGGCACAGCGAACGCCGGGAATATTACAATGAAACCAACGAAATACTTATTAAAAAAATAAATTTAGCATTGGCAAACGAATTAAAGCCTATTTTTTGTTGCGGCGAGCCACTCCAGATTAGAGAAGCAAATACCCAAAATGCCCATATTGAAATGCAGTTACAGGAAAGTCTGTTTCATTTGACCGCCGACGAAATAAAAGATTTTGTAATAGCGTACGAACCAATATGGGCAATTGGTACAGGCTTAACGGCCAGTAGCGCACAGGCACAAGAAATGCACGCACATATAAGAAAAGTGCTAGGTGACAAATATGGTGAAGCCATTGCAGAAACTGTTTCTATTTTGTATGGTGGCAGTGTAAAAGCTGCAAACGCAGCAGAAATATTTTCTCAGCCCGATGTAGATGGTGGTCTGGTCGGTGGAGCAAGTTTAGTAGCTGCGGAATTTGTGACGATTATTAAAAGTTTAAAAAAGTAAGAGGGGTAAGGGTTTAATGAAAAGAAAAAAGCTCCTACCACGGCGGGCTTTCGCAAGTACAACCTGTAAATAATTGAATTTCTTGCAGCGAACCCCAACGCTTACTAAACCTTTTTTTATAGAACCCAACTAGTGGCGGCGGTAGTTACGTTTGGGCTTTGTGGCAGGTGTGGCATTAGAATTCCCGTCCGCCCGTAACTGCCGCTGATTAACAAACTGATGATGAAGATAACAACAAAAAGCCAAATTGCGTTCCGTCAAGATGGAACAAAAGCCAAATAGAATTACAAAAAGTTGATTGTTATTCCGTCTGCCCAACTTGCACAAAACCCAATGTTAGGCGTTCGTTCTTCTTCACTTTGGTGTCTTGCTATGTCAAATATATTTTGTCTGTCACATAGTTGTTGTTAAGCCAAAAACATTGTTTAGTCTACTCATTCGCCTTGGTCAATTTGTCTTTTGTCGGCAAAGGATAAGTGTCTGCTGCGTTTGTGGCGTGGGGTCTAACGTGTAAAACGGAATTGAACTTTTTGTTAGGAAAGTTTGTGTAACGAATATTATTCTTGATTTCCATTACAATGTTTCCTTTTGCAACAATTTCTTTTGTTTTCGTCTAAACCTTTTCTGCTTATTGAATGTCTGCATAAGGCATATTCCAAAATTTTACTTTCCAATAGCTATATTTTTGAAGATTGATTTTGGACTATTTAATATTTCACATTTTTATAAATTGGCTGATACGCTTGGCACTTCTATTGATTTTTTTAATGAGCGGTGATAAAGATGAGAAGGTTGAAGTTTCGCTTAAAGACGCTGAACTATTACAACAATTTAAAGCTGTTGAACAATTTACCGAAGATGATAAAAGTATAGAGAAAAATTAATTGATGCCTTTAGTGTGAAAAAGCAATTACAGCCTCTGGCTTCATAAAATAAATCGCCGCATTTTTTTAAAATGCAACAGCACGCCCCGCACTTGCTGCGTGGGTTTAATTTCTTATATTTTTTATTACGCTCCTATACTGCATCGGCTGTTTAAAAACCAAGCCTAGGCGAATGCGCAATAGGCAACGCCTCATTTATTATTACGACTAGCACCAACCGAGGCAAAAAGCATCGTCCGTTTGGCTAACTGCAAAGCCCAGCGTTAGAAAATGAAATCATTTTCAACAAAAGCCCAACAAGCCCTAGCCTTGGTTCGTGGCCAAACATACCTCTGTCGAACTCCCAACTAAAATGCCAACAATGGCGCAAAAAAAGCCCGGCGTTGTGCACCGGGCTCTCTGCGTTTTCACTTTAACGAGCTTTTTTCTTAGGATCCGCTTTCTTCTGTGCTGAGCTTTTCTTTTTAGTAGGCTTATTCTTTTTAGGTTCAGCTGACTTGTTTGGCATACATTTAAATTTAAGGTTAGTGAATTATTTACTCATGGTTGTAGCGTTTTTCTTCCCGTTTTTCCATGTTGTTCATCCAGAAAAGGCAATTTTAACTTGCCAGACTGAAAGTAAACAAAGATATGCCTAAAAGGACAAATGCGATATTTGATCAAGGTGCACCGCCGGGCATATTGTAAACATCTTCTCTATGCTTCGTTTCGTCACGAACCTTTCTCCTAGCTCGGCCTACTTGGTAGTTAAAAAATCCATGTTTCGGGTTTTGTCTTTACTTTCCCAGCGGTAGTGAATGGTGTAATTGTTTTTATCTGTTTTTAAACGATAAGGAATCCTCACTTTTAAATCTACAACGCCTGTGCTTTCCATGGCAGCTTTTACACTTGATAAAACTTTAAGTGGTATTTTAACTTCTTTACCTGCCTTGTCAAATATCCAAAATAAATGGCTTCCATTTAAAATATCTATCTGGTTGCTGCCGGTTAGTTGCAATAAATCAATTGCGAGATATGCATAAGTTGGTGCTACCCTAATGGTGGTATCTACATTAGCTGTAATGGAACTGCATTTTAAACCATTGCTTTGGGCTATAACACCGGCTGGCGTTTTTAAAACAATTGTAGTAGTTGTTTTTGCAGGTAGGGTAGAATTTGTCTGTGCATTTGAAGCGGCCGTAAAAGTGATACCGAAAATGAAAAGAGACAATATTTTGAGCATTTGAATATTTTTCTTAAAGATAAATATCTTGATGCAAATAAAATTGTAAAAATATCTTAGAATCTGCTTTTAATACAAGCTATATGCTTTTTCATCAATTACCCTTATTCCTAACGAATTTTTTACTTTAATATTCATGAAAACAATATTTGTGCCTGATAAACATTTATCCACTAATGTTTTCAATTTTGTAAAATCATTCCCGTATAATTTTACCATTTCAACTTTCGGAAATCCATTGCCCGCAAACAAAACAGTGGCTTCCGTAATTTCATAATTATCTGTTACGGTTGCAATTTTTTGTTTCTTAAATTCGTCTAGTAATACTCTTCCATTAGATAAGTTTCCTATTCTAAATACTGGATCAAGATTCGTAATACTTTTCTTATCATCTCTCGTTTCTTCGGTAATTATAAACGTTATGGGTTGCTTTCTATATGCCGCAACTGTATGCCCATTTTGCTTAGCAGGTATCCATTTAGGTCCATTTTTTATAACTTCAATACAATATCTAGCCACATTTAGATTTCCCAAATTTTCTGTAGAAAAATCTGATAAAATTCCATCTTCACTTACTATAAATTTCGTTATGAATGTATAGGTGCCGGGTTTTAAACCTTCTTTAACTGCAATTGAGGCATCTAAATTTGTTTCTAAAAATTTTCTCCACGCAGCTACACCTCCAGCAAATACTGGTTCATTTTCTACCTGTGTAAAAACCTTATCAAGAATTTTTGTGGGGGACAGGGGAATTGGTAGTCCTGCTTTTTTTGCTTCAGCTATTGTTGTAGTTTTATCTTCATTATTTTCCAACATAATGTTTAAGGTCTCTTCTCTATTTCTTGATGTTCTTAATACTGCTTGACCTTCGTAATTGCCCGGGGGATTTAAATCTATAAAATGGTTAGAATTTGGTTTGGCTTCATCCCTTAAACTCTTAATCGGTGGAGGCGCAATTATATAAGCAGCTTGTGCTTCTTTTAAAGTTATTATTTGAGAAGTGTTATCGGCATATATAATTGTACATTTTTGAGTAACTATGTTTACCAGATAACTTGTAACCGGTTTTCCTAAATAATATCCAATAGTGTTTCTATTGTCAATTTTTGGTACAGATGAATCAAAATTAGATAAAGCATATTTACTAATGCCATCCAAAACATTTTTTGCGAAAACGTCCTGTCCTTTATCTGAAAGGAGATATGCTGCATCCTTATCATTGGTTAAATAACCTGCTTCAATTAACACAGACGGAAAATCATTAG
>JBJXGJ010000282.1:0-36182 GCA_046153805.1 Ferruginibacter sp.
CCAACAGAAAACAACCGTATTTTTATTGCGTTAAATGAAAAGGAATTAGGCACTGCAGAAGTGCAACCTAACAGAGATAATTTAACCGACCGAAATAAACAAAACGTTACAAAATAAACATTGCAAAAATGTTTATTTTGGGCGCTTATGTCTAACAAAACTTAAAACCAAAAGTTGAATACCGTTCCAATTTATAGGGGGTTAAGCCAGTTTTATACTTAAACCAAATTTCTAAACTTTCAATCATGTCTATATTTTCAAAAATCATTGCAGGCGAAATACCTTCTTATAAAATTAAAGAGAACGGATATTTCTTAGCTTTTTTAGATGTGTTACCGTTGGTAAAAGGGCATGTTTTGGTCGTGCCTAAACTAGAAGTTGATAAATTGTTTAGCCTGCCAGATAATTATTTATCTGAAATATTATTATTTTCAAAATCAATTGCATTTGCTATTGAAAAATCCTTTAACTGCAAACGTTGTGGTATCAGTGTTATTGGCCTTGAAGTACCCCATGCGCATGTACATTTGGTGCCGATGAATACTGCGGACGATTTAAATTTTACGAGAGAGAAATTAAAATTGCCTGCAGAAGAGCTGAAAGAAATACAGGATAAAATTATTCGGAATTTATAAGTGCTAAATAGATTTCACTCTTCCTGGGTTGTTAGCAATAAAACTTTTCCAGTCGTTTTTGCCTGCACTCCCGGCTGTAAGTACATTGCTCTGCTGAAAATGATGGCACAAGGCTACTGCAAGTGCATCAGTTGCATCAAGCCAGGTATGTTCTCCTTCAAATTGTAGAATTGATTGCAGCATTTTTGACACCTGCAGTTTATCTGCATTACCATTGCCTGTGATAGATTGCTTTACTTTTTTGGGAGAATATTCTGTAACAGAAAGACTGGCCTGCATTGCTGCAGCAATGGCTACGCCTTGTGCTCTGCCAAGCTTGAGCATACTCTGTACATTTTTGCCAAAGAAAGGCGCTTCGATGGCAAAGCAGGTAGGTTTATACTCCTTTATTATGGATGCAACCCTGCTGTGTATTTTTTCTAAACGTTCGTATGCATCTTCCTTGGCAGATAACTTCAGTACGCCCATATCAATAAGTGATATCGTTTTGTCTTTTACTTTTATGATGCCGTAGCCCATCACTATTGTACCAGGATCTATTCCTAAAATTATTTTTGTTGACTTTTGCAATACGGACACTATTTTTACCAAAATTTATATCTGCGCAAAAGTATCAAAATATTATTCAATTGGTTTTTAGGTCCTGTCATCTTTCTTTTTTTAAGCTGGAGTTTATACAAAAAAATCGTTCACCAGCATGATCTTGAGAGCAAGTGGGCGCAAATACAAACCAGTTTCGAAAACCCTGCTTTGTGGTTTGCATTTTTACTAATGCTATTAAACTGGGGCATCGAAGCCCGCAAATGGCAAATTCTTTTGTACCCACTGGAAAAATTATCTTTTATCAATTCTTTTAAAAGTGTACTCGCAGGTTGCAGCATTACCATGCTCACGCCCAACCGGGTGGGAGAGTACGGCGGCCGCATATTGTATGTAAAAGAGGGAAACAGGTTAGATGCCATTCCATTAACTATTCTGGGGAGTATCAGCCAATTGTTTGTTACAGTTTTAATGGGTACAGCAGGGCTTATCTATTTAAAATATTTTAACGGAGACGAGCATCTTTTTAATTCTTTACCTGCTTATACTGATGATATTTTGTTATACATCAGTGCGCCTGCTGCCATTTTTTTAATTCTTATTTATCTAAGGGTTGGGCTGCTGGTAAGGTTATTAAGCAAAATAAAAATACTGAAAACTGTTGCCGCACATATTGTACTGTTAAATACATTTTCACGTAAACAATTGTTAAGAATTCTGTTTTTATCATTTTTACGGTACATGGTATTTATTTTGCAATTCATTCTGCTCTTGCAGGTAATGCAAGTACAGATCAATTTTTTTACATGCTTTAGGTTGCTCACTGTTTTTTATTTGGTGATGGCTATAGCACCAACTATCGGGTTTACCGAACTGCCTTTAAGAGCTGCCGCCAGTTTAGAGATATTGCAGTTGTACAGCAATAACCTTATAGGCATTCAGGCAGCTTCTTTGGGTATTTGGATCATTAATTTAGTAATACCGGCTATAGTAGGAAGCTTGCTGATTCTTGGAATTAAAATTTTAAAAGACAAATGAAAAACTTTATCCGATCATTTTATTGCCTCTGTGCATTTTTAGCTTTCACCAATTTTTCAACTGCGCAAAAAGGAGAATTTTGTGTTATTAGAAACATAGCCTTTAAACCCGGAGAAAAAATAATTATGAAAGTGTATTACAATGCCATGGGTGCATACATTGGCGCAGGGGAGGCAAGTTTTACAACTGCATTGAATCGCTTTAATGGTAAGCCAGTTTATCATTGTGTTGGTGAGGGCAAAACATACTCTTTTTTCGATAATTTTTTTAAAGTAAGAGACCGTTACGAAAGCTATATTGATACTGCAACCATGTCGCCCATTAAATTTATAAGAAATGTGGAAGAAGGGAAAATGAAGATTTACAACAACGTAACTTTTAACCAGGCCTCAAATACAGCCGTAAGCACAAATGGTGTCTTTAAAATTTCTGATTGTATGCAGGATGTGGTAAGTGCCATGTACTATGCCCGAAATATAAATTGGGATAAGTATAAACCCGGCGATAAAATTCCATTTGATATGTTTTTGGATGATGAGATCTTTCACCTCTATATTCGATATCTCGGTAGAGAAAAAATAAAGACACAGTATGGTAAATTTAACGCCATAAAGTTTAAACCATTGCTTATAAAAGGAACCATGTTTGAAGGTGGAGAAAAGATGACTGCGTGGGTGAGCGACGATCCGAACCATATTATTCTGCGGGTAGAAAGCCCCATTTCTGTTGGTAATGTAAAAGTAGATATGATGGGTTACTCAGGCTTGAGATACCCAATGAGTTCGTTGATTTCGTTTAGATAAAATATTTTTTTGGTAGCTATGAATTTGAAGTATTAGGATAGGCTGGTAATACAGTAATTCTTAATATAATTTGGGAAGGAACTTAGCAAGCGTTTCTTGAGAAACGACCTGAGGCGTGGGCAAACTTATTACTAGAAGTGTAACAAATAAATTACTTTTAAAAATGAATAATTTATTAAAAGTTGCCTTGGCACAAATCTCGCCGGTATGGCTTGATAAAATTAAAACAATAGAAAAAATAAAATCATCTATAGCCGAAGCCAGTGCCAGCCAATGCAACCTCATTGTTTTTGGCGAGAGCCTTTTGCCGGGCTATCCCTTCTGGTTATCGCTTACGAACGGTTCATCGTTTAATAATACCATACAAAAAGAAATTCACGCACACTATCTATCAAATGCTGTGCAAATAGAAAATGGCGACCTTGATGATATTTGTGCATTTTCTAAACAAAATAATATTGCCGTTTATCTTGGATTAGTTGAAAGAGCAAAAGACCGTGGCGGGCATAGTTTGTATTGTTCGCTCGTTTACATAAATGAAAATGGCGAAATAAAATCTGTACACAGAAAATTGCAACCAACTTACGAAGAACGCCTTACATGGTCGCCGGGAGATGGTAGTGGTTTGCAGGTTCATCCATTAAAAGATTTTAGTGTTGGCGGCTTAAATTGTTGGGAAAACTGGATGCCGCTACCTCGAATGGCATTGTACGGGATGGGTGAGAATCTCCATGTAGCAGTATGGCCCGGTTCTGAGAATAACACAAAAGATATCACCCGTTTTATAGCAAAAGAATCAAGATCGTTTGTGGTATCTGTTTCAAGTTTAATGCGTAAGGAGGATTTTCCTGCAGATACACCACACTTAGAAGAGATTTTGGAAAAGGCTTCATTAATTTTGGCTGATGGCGGTTCCTGCATTGCCGGTCCTGATGGAGAATGGATTGTAGCACCAGTAGTAAATAAGGAAGGATTAATTATTGCAACGCTAGATATTAACCGGGTTTATGAAGAAAGGCAAAACTTTGACCTTGCCGGGCATTATTCCCGGCCCGATGTTACTCGGCTTACCATTAATAAGGAAAGGCAGTCGGTGATTCATTTTGCAAATGAAATTAAAGGACACATGTAAATTTGATTTTTATATTGCGATGCATAATGAGGGATATTTAGCTACATCTTGTTTCAGCAATTAATAAATACTCAGTGAAAAGTGGCAGGAAAATTATATTGGTATTTCTTGTTCTTTTTGTAACAGCAGGAATGATAGTTTTGGCACAAAAGCTAAAATATAAAGATGAAAAATTCGTAAGTTATATCGTAGATCCAAGGAAGAAATAAAATTTTATTGGAAGAATGAAAAGCAAGAGAATTTTAAAAGCATAATGAATGTAAAAAATTGGATTACCCAACATTATAAAAAGTTGGTATTTGCAATGAACGGCGGTATGGACAAGCCCCACAACTCTCCACAAGGACTTTACATTGAAAATAAAAAGCTAATTGCGCCACTGGATACAACAAGTGGGAATGGAATTTTTTTTAAACCCTAGCGGCGTTGTATATATCTCTGATGACAATTCGCCTACTATCTGTAAGACAACAAATTTTATAAACAATGGGAAAGTAAAATTTGCAACGCAATCAGGGCCGATGTTATTAATAGACGGTCAAATTCATTCGGCTTTTAAAGAAAGATATATCAATTTTAATATCCGAAATGGAGTAGAAATTTTGCCCAACAATAAAATCATTTTTGCAATGTATAAAAAGGAAATAAACTTTTATGAGTTTGTAGAATACTTTAAAAAAATGGGTTGTAAAAATGCTTTGTATCTTGATGGTCTTGTTTCTCGAACATATTTACCTGAACAAAATTGGCTACAGACAGGTGGAAACTTTAAGGTTATCATTGGAGTGACAATTGACAAATAATTTAGAATTTTATAGAGGCTTTTATTTAAAGAATTACTTTGATAAACTTATAACACTTTTCATAACAAACAATCATTTTCATGGTTACCTGTCACATAAAATACGTAATCGATCCTTATCAATTAGAAGTTTTTTGAACAACATAGTATGAAGTGGATAGAATTGGTAAATTGTTTTTGGTGGGCAACACCATGGCTATTTTATGCCAAGCGAAGGAGCAAATAATATTGCTTATGCTTTGTTTAGTTTTAATGGTTTGGCGGAGTATGAAAACTACAGAAAGCTAATTCTTACGGACGAGGAATATATGGCAACATGTACACTAGCAACAGATACAAAATGTATTGTAAGCTATGAAAGAACTTTTTTAAGACTGATGTTTAATTAATAGTGGAATTCGAAATATGTAATTAAACAAAATTTCTACTTAGAATATAGTTTGGCACTCTGAATTTTTAAGTAATTCTTTATTTCTTCGAAATTCATATGCTCAATTTCTGAGGAAATTTTTTCTTTTATGGCTCTAAAAGTTTTAACCGCGTCAAACTCGTTTAGGACTTCTTGCTTTTTATTTTTATTCTTCGTTTGCTTAAATTTCTTTCGGTGTTACGGATTCTCTCTAGAACATAAAAATAATCTAAATCTTCGTGTACATTTTAGAATAACAAAAATAAAAAAACCCGAAATTAATCGGGCTCTAAATCTTATGTCTAAAATCTCACATCTAATACCTACACATCTATTTTGGCGTATTTAGCATGGCTTTCAATAAACTCTCTGCGTGGTGGTACTTCATCGCCCATCAGCATGGAGAATACTCCATCTGCCGTAGTAAGGCTGTCGATGGTTACCTGCTTTAACGTACGGGTTAACGGATTCATAGTTGTTTCCCATAACTGGTCTGCATTCATCTCTCCCAAACCTTTGTAACGCTGTATGTTTACGCTGTCATCTTTACCGCCACCAATTCTCGCAGTCTCTACTTTACGCTCCGCATCGTCCCATGCATAAGCCTGCTCTTTTCCTTTTTTTACAAGATACAAAGGCGGCTGTGCAATGTACACGTAGCCGTTCTCTACAAGTTCCTTCATGTAACGGAAAATGAAGGTCATTATAAGTGTTGCAATGTGGCTACCATCCACATCGGCATCAGTCATTATAATTAGTTTATGGTAACGAAGTTTGGAGATATCCAATGCTTTTGCATCTTCCAACGTTCCTATTTTTACCCCAAGTGCGGTAAACATATTTCTAATTTCTTCGTTGTCGTAAATTTTGTGCTCCATGGCTTTTTCTACATTGAGAATTTTACCTCTTAATGGCAATATGGCCTGAAAACTTCTGTCACGTCCTTGCTTGGCTGTTCCACCTGCGGAGTCCCCTTCCACCAAAAACAACTCACAACGGCCGGGATCTTTATCGGAGCAATCTGCTAGTTTACCAGGCAAGCCACCACCAACCAAAACGGTTTTACGTTGCACCAATTCTCTTGCACGTTTTGCGGCAGCTCTAGCCTGCGCAGCAAGAATTACTTTTTGTATGATTGTCTTGGCATCTTTTGGATTTTCCTCCAAATAGTTTTCCAATACACGGCTTAAAGTAGTATCTACAATCCCACTCACTTCATTGTTACCTAATTTGCTTTTTGTTTGTCCTTCAAACTGTGGCTCGGGTACTTTTACAGAAATAATAGCCGAAATACCCTCTCTAAAATCATCTCCCTCAATGGCTACTTTGGCTTTTTCGAACATGCCATTTTTTTCGCCATAGCTTTTAAAAACACGAGTGATGCTTCTTCTAAAACCTGCCACGTGTGTACCACCTTCAATGGTGTTTATGTTGTTTACATAGCTAAATAAATGCTCTGAGTAACCTGCATTGTACGTCATGGCTACTTCTACCACCACATTGTTTTTCTCATCAAATCCATCGCAGTAAATTACAATTGGTATCAATGGGCTGCGACCAGCTTTTTTGTCCAGGTATTCAACAAACTCTACAATACCGCCTTCGCTGTAAAAAGTTTTGTTGTAATATTTTCCTTCCTCATCTTTTTCTCTAAAATCGTTGAGGATGATGTTTATTTTTTTGTTTAGGAAAGAAAGCTCCCTTAAACGACCTTCTAAAATATCTCTCTTGTATTCTGTTGTTATAAAAATACTTTTATCTGGCCAAAAGTGAACGTGGGTACCTGTGTGCTCGCTCGTACCAATTTCTCTCACTGCATATTGAGGTACACCAATTTTATATTCCTGTTCAAACTTTTTACCATCTCTGTTTACGGTAGCTATTAGTTTTGTACTAAGCGCATTTACGCAACTTACACCCACGCCATGCAAACCGCCGGAAACCTTATAGGTATCTTTATCAAACTTACCACCGGCATGTAATACCGTCATTACAATTTCCAGGGCCGATTTATTTTCTTTTGTGTTGATGCCCGTTGGAATACCACGTCCATCATCCTGAACGGAAATAGAATTGTCTTCATGAATGCTAACGGTGATATTTTTGCACCAACCCGCAAGCGCTTCATCAATTGAGTTATCTACTACCTCATAAACAAGGTGGTGAAGACCTTTTTCGCCGGTATCGCCAATGTACATACTCGGGCGAAGGCGAACGGCTTCTAAGCCTTCTAAAACGGTAATACTATCTGCACCATAAACCGGCATTTCTCTTTCTGTTAAAACTTCATTTTCTGTACTCATATGTAGTTGCAAACTTTAAAAATCGAATGCCTGCGAAGTTAAGTAAAACGAATCGTTCTTCAATGGTAAAAAGCAATTGTTTTAAACCATTTGCCAACATGTTTTGAGGCAGAAAATGGGAAGAAATAATCAGACAAGATTTCTTAATTTGAACCTATGCAAAAGGGTATAATTGAATTTCAATAAGTTTGTAGATATGAAAAATTTATTTGCTGTAATGATGCTGCTAATATCGGTGAATATTGCAGCGCAAAAAGTGGATTTTAAGGTTCGGAACATTTCACTGCCTTCAGAAATTTCTTACTATGACAACCAGTTTTCAGGATTGTACATAAAGGATAAAAATTTGTTTTTTATGAGCGAAAGTAGGTTGCAGGATAACGCTGAGGCAAAACTGTATTCTATAAAATTAACTGACATAGAAAGGCAACTGGTAGATAGTAATTATGTGTTGCCTTTTACCAAATGTAGAATCTACAACCTAAATATTTTGCGAGGTAAAATGAAAGATAAAGGCGATGATTATGAGGGACTAGAAGCGATGATTATTGATAAAGAACAAGTTTACTTTTCAGTAGAAACTGCAACTCCATCTAACAATTGTTATTTGCTAAGAGGTGCAATAAATGATACAGTAGTTGTGCTTGATATAGATAATTTTGTTCCATTAAAAAAACCTACAGCGAGTGACGGTAAACACATATACAATGCGGGTTTTGAGGCGATAGCACCAATTGATAATAATGTGGCAGCCTTTTTTGAATTTAATTATTTTACTAATTATAATTTGGTGAATTATATAAATGTGTGGTCTTTTCAATCAGGTAAAAGCCATTCTTTTAATATTGCTCGATTGCCCTTCAGAATAACAGACATTACTAAAACGAAAGGAAATAAATTTACCGCTATAAATTATTTTTATAAAGGCGAGGGTGGGGATGAAATTTATAGATTGCCTGATGAGAATGATAAAAATAATAGACTCATAAAAGATACCTTTGGTTATAAAAATTACTGCAGGTTAGTGAAAATTAAATATGACCATAACTCTTTTTCATGGCAACCATTGTGGGAGTTTCCGAAGGAATATCGGAGCTATAACTGGGAAGGAATAGCCGCCTACAAAAAAGGTTATTTTGTTGTAAACGACAAATACACGCCGGCTAGGCCATACAAATCCCTGTTACTATACTTAATGTTTACGAAATAGGATAAATTAGTGACAATTTTTGGTACTAATTTGATTAATGTTGCAACACAAAAGGTTAAAAAAATAATTTATTTCTTCATTTAACTAATGTTCGTTAGTTTTACAAAATGACAATATTGGCACAAGATATATTATCGCTAGCGCAGAGACAACCCTTTTTACAAGAAGACCTGCATCTATTACACGAAGTAGATCGCAATGTTCCGGGTTCAATTCATTATTCTATCAAAAGATACAAGAGGCAACCTCAATGGTCTATTGATGATACAGGTATTTTAGAATACATGTATATAACGAACGATGAAGTTTCTAACAATCTTCAACTTAAGTTTTGTTTAAGTGGTAATATTTACTGCGATCAAAAACAAACCCAGTGTGAAAATTGTAAAGCAAACAGTACCAAAAACTGCTCGGACAAGGCCGAGACTATAGATGTACTAAGTTTTAGCTTCTCTCCCACCTATTTACAGCAGTTTGTAAAGGCAAATAAAAATTCTCCATCGTTCTCAGACAGTGTATTGTCTTTTACACATAAAAACTCTTTCAGCAAAATTTTACCGCTATGTGGTAAAACAAGAATGGCAATAGATGCTTTGCTGAACCATACATACACAGATACACATGCAAACATTTTTGTAAATGCTCAAATGCAAATTTTGCTTTTGTACAGCATGGATTGTATGCTTGGCGAAAAAGAAGAATCTACTTTTGCCTGCAAGTTTCTTTCAAACGAAGCAGACAGAGACAAAATAATTATGGCTAGAGAAATTTTGCTTGAGCGTATTGGTGAACCAATTACTATCAAAGCACTTAGTCGGAAAGTTGCCATTAACGAATGTTATTTAAAAAAAGGATTTAAGGAAATTTTTGGTACAACAATATTTGACTTTTACCAGAGCCAAAGAATGGAGCATGCAAAGTATTTGTTGTACGAAAAAGGATTAAGCGTTACAGAAGTTTCACACTTGTTGGGCTATTCTTCTATTTCTCATTTTAGTACAGCTTTTAAAAAGCAAACCGGAATCAAGCCTTGCGAGTTGTTGATGCATTAGCATTTTTTAACCAATACATCAAGCACATTCTTTTTAAAAGACCTGCCAATAGTGATTTGTATACCGTCTTTAAGTGTAACAGATGAGGTGGAAAAAAATTCGACTTGAGAAATGGGTATTATAAAAGATTTGTGAACTCTGATGAATGAATCTGGCAAGATGTTCGTTGAAAAATTATTTAGAGAGTCACGCACCAATATTATTTTTTGTTGCGTAAATATTTTTATGTATTCGCCGCTTCCTTCTATTCTACTAATGTCTTCAACGTTTATACGGGTCATTTTATAATCGGCTTTTACCATTATATATTTTATTGCTGCATTTTTAGCATCTTTATAACTTATGTATTCAACTACTTTTTCTACAGCTTTTTTAAATCTATCAAAACCTATCGGTTTTAAAAGGTAGTCAACTACATCCAATTCAAAAGCATTTACTGCATAGTTTGGGTTGGCTGAAATGAAGATGCATAAAGGCTTTTGTGGTAGTTTAGCCAGCAAGTCAAGACCGTTTAAAAATGGCATTTGTACATCTAATAGCAATAAATCTATGGGATTGGTTGTTAAATATTCAAAAGCCTGTGTTGGCTTTGTAAAACTATTTGCAAAATCAATAAAATCTATCTGGCTGCAATATTGCGTCAGCAACTGCAGGGCAGGGTATTCGTCGTCTACCAATACGGTTTTCAATTTCATAGTAGTGGGATATTAACGGTTACCATGAAGAAATCCTTCTCAGTTTTTATGGTTATTTGGTGCTTATCCCGGTAATTAATTTCAAGCCTTTTTTTAATATTGGCTAAGCCTATTCCGCCGTATTCACTAACCGTATTGTTTGGTGCTGCGGTTGAATTTTTTATGGAGAAGTTTATTCTGTCTTTTTGTATTTCAGCATTCATTTTTATAAAAGCATTTTCATTAATTCCAATACCAGAATGCTTAAAGGCATTTTCAACCAGGCCCATCAGTATCAATGGTTCCATTTCTTTTTGACCACAGGTTTCGTTAATATCAAGTACAATGTTGGCCTTTGTTTGCAGCCGCTGTTGAAACAGATTTATGTAATACTTTATAATGTCAAGTTCCCTTTTTACTGATATTTTTTGCTCACTACTTTCATACAAAAAATATTTTAAAAGTTCAGCTAACTGCAAAATAGCATTCGGTGTTTCCGGAGATTTTGTTACTGCAAAAGAGTAAATATTATTCAATGAATTTAATAAAAAGTGGGGGCTTATTTGCCCCTTTAAAAAATTCATTTCGTTTTGTAAATATTGTGTTTGTGCTTCGGTATATTTTTTTTCGATTTGGTATTTCTGCTTGGCTACAGCCAGCAGGCAGCTTATTAATACTATTGCCAGCTCAGAAATTATAATAATAACCCACTGAGACGTTTCACTAATATCAATTTTGCCTGCGAAGTGTAAATCATTTACTTCTTGCCTGATGACCATCCTTATCAAGATGACTATCATTAATAAAAGAATAAGCAACGTAAAAAAAAGTGCGAACTTTTTCTTCTCAAAATAATGTGGTATAAGATATAAATAGCAGGTATAAAATAAAAATAAGTGCAGCGGAAGTATAGCGCAAATTCTCTGCAAACTATTCCGCAAAGTGGAGGTAAGGCTAAATGAATACACAGCAAAAAACACAAATGCAATCCAAAAAACAATTTGAAGAATACCTACTACCGAAAAATATTTTTTAATATTCATATCTCTTTGTGCAAATTTATCATTAATAAGCGTTACAGCATAACTGCAAACTGCTGTTTGTGTTGAAAATACGGTTGTTTACTGAATTGATTTTAATCTGAGGTAAACCTTTCCAAACTTTACAGTCAGTATAATTACTATAAAATTTTATACTATGGAAGCACCATTTTGGAAAGCATTTTTATTTCACAACATTGTTTTATACGGCAGGTATTTTTTATTTGCTGGCATTGCCTATCTTCTTTTTTATGTATTTTTTAAAAACAAATGGCTGCATAAAAAAATACAAACAAAATTACCTGACGGCAGCCAAATGAGGAGAGAGATAAAGGATTCTATCATTTCTATTTTTATTTTTTCTCTGGTTTTTCTCGTGATATTTTTCTCCAATAAATTTGGCTATACAAAACTTTACAGGAACATAGATTTGATGGGTTACTGGTACTTTGTTTTTAGTGTACCATTAATGCTTTTTTGGCACGATACCTGGTTTTACTGGGTACATCGCCTCATGCATCATCCAAAAATATTTAAGATGGTGCATCGTCAACATCATCTCTCTCATAACCCTACGCCGTGGACGGCCTTTGCTTTTCATCCTATTGAGGCAGTTGCGGAAGCTGGTTTTGTTTTTATTATTTTTTTAGTGCCCGTGCATCCGTTTTGCTTGCTGCTTGTTATAACCTGGCAAATGGTATTTAACGTATATGGTCACATGGGCTTTGAATTAATGTCGCCCAAAATCCATAAATCCTTTATTGGAAAATGGTTTAATACCTCTACGCATCACAATATGCACCACAGGCTTACCAAAGGAAATTATGGCTTATACTTCAATTTTTGGGATACAGTTATGAAAACAAATCACCCTGATTATGAAAAACAGTTTTCAGACAATGCTAAAAAGTAATATCATGAAAAGTTTTATAGTTCTGTTGGCTTTACTAAGTCCTTTTATAGTTTTTGCTGCAAAGGCCGATGACATATTGGGTATTTGGCTTACTGACAATGATGAATCTAAAATTGAGATATACAAAGCAGGCAACGAGTACTTTGGTAAAATAATATGGCTAAAAGAGCCAAACGATAAAAGTGGAAATCCAAAAAAAGATGTAAACAATCCAGATAAAACTAAAAGAAACAATCCAGCTATTGGCATACTTGTTTTAAAAAATGTACGATACAAGAACGGCGCATGGGAAGGAATTATTTATGGACCTAAGCGTGGGAAAGAAGTTGCTTGTTCTTTAAAACTTATTAATAAAGATGTATTGGAAGGTTTTGTAAGTTATGGATTTCTTTCTGGCAGTAGAACCTTGAGGCGAGTAAAATAATTTCTTACAAAAAATGTTGTTTGGTGATACTAAAATGTTATTTACAGAATATTTAAGAACAACATTAAACGATACTAAAAAACAGCAGTCATGGTAGCATAACAATTATTTATCAAAATTAAATTTAAAAAAAAATGAAAACAACACAATTTAAAACCGTAGGCTTATTATTTTTTGCAGCAACATTGCTATTTTCTTGTAAAAAAGAAAATGATACCCCTACAACTACTGTTACAGATGAAGAAGCAGCCGAAGTAATTTCGCTAGCAGTCTCTGGTAATGCGCAAGGCTTGGCAACACAAACTGCCGAAATTACCGAAAGTGCAAACACTTATGCATCAATTTGCGGGTACAGCAAAGACTCTAGTATTATTAGGCAAAATACAATAGGTCTTTTCTCATGGAATTATAATTTTCAATGGCAATGGGCTGTTCTATGTAATGGAGGTGTTCCTAGTGTTATGAATGTCAATTACAATATGAAAGGAACCTATGATGCACCAAGAATAAGCTCCAATGATAATGCTGTTGCAAACGTAGCTGTTACCAATCTCCTAACCGGGACACAATATATTTTAAATGGCAGTTATACAAGAGACGGTAGCCAAAAATCAAAAATAGGTGGTAAGAATTCGTTTACCAGTAAAGTAACAATAAATTTGAGCAACCTACAATTAATAAAAACTACCGGTCAAATTGCGTCAGGTACAGCATCTGTTACCATTACAGGAAGCAGCAGTACTGGTAATAGTTTTAGCTATAGCGGAAATATAACTTTTACGGGCGCCAAAACTGCTACCATTACATTCACTAATGGTTTTGTGGCTAATGTGAGTTGGGCATAAAAAGTAGTGTAAATAACATAACCTGTTGGCATGTATGATTTCATTTTTTGGTTTAGTAGCTTTCTTTACCGAAAAATGAAATCTTTTTGCCAAGATAAAATTACAAATGCAGTGAAATATTTTTTAGCAATAGCTTTTTGTTTAGTTATTAAAGTAAGCAATGGGCAAGCATTTTTTACAAGTGCTACCAGTGGTGATTGGACCAGTGCCGCTAGCTGGACTTTGGTAACCGGCAGCAGCACTTTAAATTATCCTGCGGCAGGCGATTCAGTAATTATTCAAAATGGAAACAGTATTGCCGTAGGTAACGATTCGCGGTGCCAAAGCCTCACCGTAAGAGGCATATCTTCATTATGGCTTACGCTTAATACTTCCTTACTCACGGTTACCAATAATTTGCTTGTTACCGAAACCTCCATATTAACAATAGATGCAGGAGCTTTAACCACTACGGGAAATTTAACCATTAACCAAAAGGCAATTGTAACTCAAAATGGCGGTGCTTTTACGGTAATAGGGTTGGGCTTCTTAAACTTTCCAACTACAAGTGCAGGAAGCAGTATTTTAAACATTGACGGTGGCATATTCAGTTGCCTTGGCGGCATGACGATTACCGCTACCACCATACCTTCGGGGCGAATTGCAGAAATGAAAATTGGAAACAGCGCCGTAAATGTGATTGGAGCTTTAACCACCATATCGGCTAATGCTAAAATTACATTTACAGGTATTGGAGCTTTAACCTTGGCTGGCATTATTACGATACCAAATACAGCCAGTTTTACTGCGGGTAATGGAAGGGTTGTATATGTGGGCATACCTGGTGTAAACCAAAACATAGCGGCGCTAACGTACAATCGTTTAATCATAACGGGTGTAGGTACGGGTTTCAAAACCATTAGTGGAACTGTTACTGTAACCGATACTTTAACCTTGCTAACGGACACATTGTTGATAAATGGAGGAGGTTCTCTAAGGTTGAATAGCAATGCTACTATAGTAAAAACTGAAGGTGAATTATTGACTGCACCCGTTTTTCTTGGGCAAATAGATATTCTGTACAATGGTATATTAAGAGATACTACTGGTTTGGAAATGCCTACCGCTACCAATACACTTAGAAATTTATTCATCAACAATGTATCAGGTGTAGTGCTTGCTCGTAATATTACCATAAACAATAAATTGACATTGCAGAACGGAGAATTATTTACAGATAATTTTATCTTGAATATCAACAACCCCCTTGGCGGAAGCCCCACCGACCCGGCAGTAGAAAGAATAAACGGCTATGTATCTGGAAAAATTAATAGAACGATTGGGACTAGCATTGGAGTTAGGGTTTTCCCTTTTGGCGTATCATTATTGCAAGGTTATAGAGAGTTTAAAATTTATTATACAACAGCTCCTACTGTTGGTGGAACATTGTCTGCTCAGCATTTTAATAGCGCAGCTTCTTTACAATCGGGATTACCAATTGTAGATGGCTCCGTTATTTTAACAAATACTGCGCCTTATTATTGGCAAGCAGATGCTTTGGGTGGCTTAACAGGTGGTATTTATAACACAACGCTTACTGCAGAAAGCACTCCTGGCGTTACAGATATTTCTACTCTGCGCATATTAAAGCGTCCATCAACAGGAGGTAGCTGGACTTTGAATGGAACTGCAGGAACAAATACCGGAACAAATACCGCACCTATTGTTGTAAGAAACGGCATGTCTAATTTTTCGCAATTTACCATTGCGGGGAATACGCTAAATCCTTTACCGTTAAAATTGCTTGCGTTTACAGGCAAGCGAGAAAATGAATCTATAGTACTTCAATGGAAAACCATCAATGAAATAAATGTATCTTTCTTTAGTGTAGAAAAGAGTGTAGACGGATTTAGTTTTGTAGAAATTGGAAAAGTACCTGCTGCAAATAATACTTCGGAGAATTTCTACAGTTACAAAGATGCGAACACGGCTCCGGGAAAATATTTTTACAGATTAAAAATGATCGACAAAAATGGCAAATTAGAAGACAGTAATATTATTTCATTTTCAAATAGTAAAATAGCGGAGTTAACTGTATGTCCTACACTTTGCCATACAAATATTAATATAATTACTTCACAATATGCAGCAGTTTATTTGTACGGCGTTTCGGGTGTTTTTATAAAGAAAATGAATGCAGGTATAAATGATGTAAGCAATTTGGCTAATGGAATTTATTTTATAAAAGCAGGAAATAATACTGTAAAAATTATAAAGCAATAATTATTTGAAGTATTTATGTGGGTAAAATTTTTCTTTTGTTTTCTGTTATTATCCCAATAGCCTAATAATGTACCTTTGCACACAATTTTAAAAAGATATTTTGATGAGTGCGGGATACAAAACATACGGGCAGCTTAACCTTCCATCCATAAGCGAAGAAATCTTAAAGGAGTGGGAATCTACCGAAGCTTTCAAAAAAAGTGTTGCCTTAAGGGAAGGAAATATTCCTTTTGTTTTTTATGAAGGTCCACCAAGTGCCAATGGTATGCCGGGTATTCATCATGTAATTTCCCGAACTTTAAAAGACCTTGTTTGCAGGTATAAAACCATGCAGGGGTTTCAAGTAAAACGCAAGGGCGGTTGGGATACGCATGGATTGCCTATAGAGCTGGGTGTAGAAAAATTGTTAGGTATAACAAAAGAAGATATTGGTAAAAAAATATCGGTTGAAGATTACAATAAGAAGTGTAGGGAGGTAGTGATGCAGTATAAAGATAAATGGGACGACATTACACAAAAAATGGGTTATTGGGTAGATCTTGACAACCCGTATGTAACTTTTGAAAATAATTATATAGAAACATTGTGGTGGTGCCTGAGCCAGTTGTATAAAAAGGGTTATCTGTACGAAAGTGTGAGCATACAACCATACTCGCCGGCTGCGGGCACGGGTTTGAGTAGCCACGAGCTTAATCAACCTGGCACATATAAAGATGTGAAGGATACAAGTGCAACGGTTATGTTCAAGGTGGCTAGTGGGCAGTGGAAAGTGGGAAGTGGGGAGAACTTTGCGGTAGTAGAAACAATCGAAAACGAGGGTGCGCAGATATTCTTTATGGCTTGGACAACTACCCCATGGACGCTTCCATCAAACCTCGGGTTAACGGTTGGTCCGAATATAGAATACGTTTTAGTACAGACATTTAACCCATATACTCATTTGCCCAATAATGTAATTCTTGCAAAGAATTTGGTTGGAAAGTATTTTAAAGATGAAGGGGAGAATGGCGATTTTGAAAATTACTCTGCTGAGGTAAAATTATTGCCGTGGAAAGTATTAGCTGAATTTAAAGGGAGTGATTTAGAAGGAATAGAATACGAGCAGTTGCTTCCTTTTGCAGCTAATTCTAAAGGTAATATTGAAGAGATAACGCCGGGAGCAAAACCTTTCAGGGTAATATTAGGCGACTTTGTAACTACTGAAGATGGAACCGGAATTGTACATACTTCACCTGCTTTTGGTGCAGATGATTATCGTGTAGGTAAAAAGAATAACCTCGGTATTTTAACCTTGGTAGATAGAGAGGGGAAATTTGTAGATGCTGTGGGAGAATTTAGTGGTCGCTTTGTAAAAAATTACAAGGACGATCCTGATTATGTAGATGTAAATGTTGATATTTCTGTAAAACTGAAGAAAGAAAACAGGGCATTTAAAGTTGAAAAATACGAGCACAGCTATCCACATTGCTGGCGAACAGATAAGCCAATTATTTATTACCCCTTAGATGCTTGGTTTATAAAAACTACTGCTGCAAAAGATAGAATGGTAGAACTTAATAAGACCATTAACTGGAAACCTGCAAACACCGGTACTGGCCGTTTTGGCAACTGGTTAGAAAACATGGTTGACTGGAATTTAAGTCGCTCCCGATTTTGGGGAACACCGCTGCCGATTTGGAAAACGGAAGACGGCGATGAAGAAATATGTATTGGCGGAATAGCTGAACTTAACATTGAAATAAAAAAAGCCGCCGATGTATTGGGTGGAGAAACCAACAAGCATTATTTGCATGAAGGAATATTGGATCTGCACAAGCCTTATGTAGATGATATCGTTTTGGTAGTAAGACGGGTAAACCTATGAAAAGAGTTGCCGATCTTATAGATGTTTGGTTCGACAGTGGTGCCATGCCGTATGCCCAATGGGGTTTGCCTGATGCTAGTTCAAATGAATTTGGAGAATTGAGTACAGAAAACTTTTGGAAATACCATTCAAAAGATAAAAATTCTCCTTTGTATGGGCATCCAGAAAATACAGCTTTCCCCGCCGATTTTATAGCCGAAGGTGTAGACCAGACAAGAGGATGGTTTTACACGCTACATGCTTTAGGTTCATTGTTGTTTGGTAGTGTGGCTTACAAAACGGTTGTAAGCAATGGATTGGTATTGGATAAGAATGGCGTTAAAATGAGTAAAAGGTTGGGCAATATTGTTGACCCCTTCGCTACCATAAATTCCTATGGGGCAGATGCAACAAGGTGGTATCTAATTACAAATGCTTCGCCATGGGATAGCTTAAAATTTGACGAAGAAGGAATAAAAGAAATACAGCGCAAATTTTTTGGAACACTTTATAATACTTACCAGTTTTTTGCTTTATATGCCAATGTAGATGGTTTTATCTTTAAGGAAGAGTATATTCCTCTACGTAAAAGACCGGAGATAGACCAATGGATATTATCTTCATTAAATACACTAATAAAAACGGCTACAGAAAATTTTGATGCTTATGAGCCTACACAGGCTGGGAGAGCTATTGAAGAATTTGTAGATACGTTGTTAAGTAATTGGTATGTAAGACTTTGCCGCCGCCGGTTTTGGAAAGGCGAATATGAACAGGATAAAATTGCAGCCTACCAAACTTTATACGAGTGCCTGGAAACAGTAAGCAGGCTTATTGCCCCAATTGCACCCTTTTTTGCAGACTGGTTATACCAAAATTTAAATGCAATAACACAAAGAACAGAGTACAAATGCGTACACCATAATTTTTATCCTAAACAAAATGAAGAAGTTATCTTTTCAGCGCTTGAGAAAAGAATGCAACTTGCACAGGATGTGTCGTCTCTAATTCTCTCTTTGCGTAAAAAAGTCAGCATTAAAGTGAGGCAGCCACTGCAAAAAGTTTTCATACCTGCCCAAAATGATGAAATGGCAGCAAACATAAAAATGGTGGAAGATATTATTAAAACCGAAACCAATATTAAAGAAGTAGAGATATTAAACGCTGATAATGATTTTATAAGAAAAAAAGCAAAGGCCAATTTTAAGACGCTAGGCAAAAAACTTGGTGCAAAAATGAAGTGGGCTGCTGGGGAAATTGAAAAATTTAGTAATACAACCATCGAACTAATACAACAGGGTGAGTTTGCGCTAAATGATCCTAGTGTAGCGAAAGATGAAGATCAGATATACATTAATATAGATGATATTGACGTAATTACAGATGAAATTCCCGGTTTTGAAATTGCAACAAAAGGAACTTTAACAGTAGCGTTAGATATTTCCATAACAGAACCACTTCAACAGGAAGGAGATGCACGTGAATTTGTAAATAGGGTACAAAATATCAGGAAAGATAAT
Source organism: Ferruginibacter sp. (assembly GCA_046153805.1). GTDB lineage: Bacteria > Bacteroidota > Bacteroidia > Chitinophagales > Chitinophagaceae > Ferruginibacter. The sequence continues at coordinate 19,446 of JBJXGJ010000282.1, forward strand.
GGATTTGAGCTGACAGACAGGGTAGATGTTTTCGTATCTCAAAATGAAAGCATGCAGATTTCATTTATGAAATTTAAAGACTATATTTGTGCGGAAATATTGGCAGATAGACTTGAGTTTGTAGCTGATTTACAGCAAGGCACACAAATTGAAGTTAATGAGGCCACTTTAAAAGTAAATGTTATAAAAAAATAGCAAGTATTTATGGCTACCAAAAAAGCACCTGCAAAAATTGCAAAAAAGCCAGTACCAAAATCTGCACCTGTTAAAGGCAAAATAGCAGCAAAGGAAGTTAAAAAAGCAGCCCCTGTAAAAAAGGCAGTTGTGAAACAACCAGCTCCAAAGGTTGCGCCTAAAAAGGCTGTCAAGCCATTAGCAAAAGTTCCTGTAAAAGCAGTTGCTAAAAAGGTAGTAAAAAAAGTTGCGAAACCTATGTCAAAGGTTCTGGCAAAATCCGCTAACAAGGTTATTGCTAAGCCACTGGCTAAAAAAGCATTACTACCTCCAAAACCCGAAAAAAAATTGTCTAAAAAAATAGAAGCAAGGAAAATTGTTGCCAAAGCAGCGCCAGCTAAGAAAGCAACGGTAAAGATACCCGAGAAAGTAGTTGCGGCACCAAAAGTTGCGGCAAAAACAGTTTCTAAAGTAGCACCTGCTAAGCCACTCGTGCAAAAACCCGTTGTATTACCTAAAATAAATACAAAAACTTCCCGCAAGTACGAGCCAGATTTTACAAAATCGGTATTGGATAAAGCACCTGCAGATCCTGGAGCACGAATTGTAATGTACAGCGATGCAGATTTGGCTGAATTTAAAGAGCTGATACAGCGTAAACTTGGCTCTGCAAAAAAGGAACTGGCCTACCTGCAAGGGCTTATCACCCGAAAAGACGCTATGGGAGGCGATGAAGGGGACGGTAGATATATGACAATGGAAGATGGGAGCTTGAGTATGGAAAGAGAGCAATTAAGCCAAATGGCGAGTAGGCAAATTACCTTTGTTGATCATTTGGAAAAAGCACTGATTCGTATTGAAAATAAAACCTATGGTGTTTGTAGAATAACGGGCAAATTGATTGATAAGGCGAGATTACGCGCTGTACCGCATGCTACACTCAGTATTGAAGCAAAGATGGGCGGAGGAAAATAATCCTTTTTAAATAAAAGTCGAAAGCCATGTCAGTAAAAGGAGATGGCTTTTTTATTGTGTCACAATTTTTAATTTTACCTTTCACCAATTTTAATTAGATCAAATTTTTTATTTAAACAAAAAGCGAATAAATAAAAAATTATCTCATGCATTATTTTAGTTTATTGTTCTTTTTCATTTTACTTTTACGGCTTAACGGAGTTTTAGGCGTTGAATTTCCTGAAAATATAATTTAATTGAAAATATTAATTTTAAAAAATTCTATTTAGAAAAGGTGGTAGAATTGAAGCGAAAAGTAGGTATGAGTAACAAATAAAGACTTGTAATTTACAGCCCATGCACAAAGAAGCATTAGGAAGCCACAAAATCCCAAAAAATTAAAATTTACACTTACAAATAAAAAATATTATGGTTGACGTTATTCTTGGATTACAATGGGGCGATGAAGGTAAAGGGAAAATTGTAGATTTTTTTGCGAAGGACTATGACGTTGTTGCGAGGTTTCAAGGTGGGCCAAATGCAGGTCACACATTGTACGTAAATGATAAAAAAATAGTATTGCACCAAATACCAAGTGGTATTTTTCATGCAGATAAAATTAATTTAATTGGTAATGGTGTTGTGTTGGATGTTGTTACATTAAAAAGGGAATGCGAATCCGTAGCGGCATTTGGTATAGATTACAAAAAGAACCTTTTCATAAGCGAACGTACTCACCTTATTTTGCCAACACACCGAGCCTTGGATAAAGCGAGCGAACTGAGTAAGGGTATTGATAAAATTGGAAGTACGCTAAAAGGTATTGGTCCTGCCTATATGGATAAAACAGGTCGAAATGGCCTAAGGGTAGGGGATTTGATGGATAAGAGTTTTACATCGCAATACATAAAACTAAGACTGAAACACCAAAGGTTGCTTGACGGTTTGAATTTTCAGGAAGATATTTCAGCATGGGAAGAAGAGTTTTTTGAAGCATTAGAATTTTTGAAAGAGCTGAATATTGTGAACGGTGAGTATTTTATAAACGAAAAAATTGCTCAAGGAAAAAGGGTTTTGGCAGAAGGAGCACAGGGTAGCATGCTTGATGTAGATTTTGGCACTTTCCCATTTGTAACAAGCAGCACTACCATTACTGGTGGTGTATGTTCGGGGCTGGGTATTGCCCCGCAAAAAATAAAAGAAGTAATAGGCATTACAAAAGCTTATTGTACAAGAGTGGGCAGCGGTCCCTTTCCTACTGAGCTTTTTGATGCAACTGGCGATTTCTTGCGCAACACCGGCAACGAATTTGGCAGCACAACAGGAAGGCCAAGAAGATGCGGCTGGATAGACCTTGTAGCACTCCAGTTTGCCTGTATGATAAACGGGGTAACACAAATTGTAATGACAAAGGCTGATATTCTTGATGGGTTGAAAGAATTAGAAGTTTGTAATGCTTACGATATTAATGGTGAGAAAGTAAGTAAGATTCCTTTTCAAATGAATAAAATGCTCATAAATGCCTGTTACAAATCTTTTAAGGGATGGAATACGGATATAACAAATGCAAAAACCTTTGACGATATGCCTTCAGAAATGGGCACTTACATAAATTACTTAAATGAATTTTTAAAAGTTCCAGTAAAATATATAAGTAACGGCCCCGGAAGAGAGCAATTGGTTAAGATTTAAAAAATTATTAAAAAAAACATCAAAAAAATTTGGCGAATTAAAATTACGGTTGAAAATTTACACCTCTAATCCACACAAAAAATGGCACTAAAAAAAGATACGGGTAAAAAAGCAACAACTCCAAAAACGGGAGATAAAAAAGTATCAAGCAAACCAAAATCTTCTGTAGATAAAGATTTGGATGATCTAGAAGATGATTTTGATGATGAAGCACCTAAAAAAGAGGTAAAGGGCAAGTCAAAAAAGGCTGCTTCAGACGACGACGATGATGATGATATTGAAGTAGCAGATGATTGGGAAAAGGGAGAAGACGATGAAGATTGGGATAAAGATTTTGATGAATTTGACGTGCCTCCATCAAAAGTAAAAAAGACTCTTGGTAAAAAAATAAAAGATGATGACGACGATTTAAAGCTGGACGACGATTTTAAAGAGTTTGATTTGTTTGATGATGATGACATTTCCGGTGGAAAAAGCGGCCGTTTTAATGATGATGATTATTAAGTTTAATGAATATAGTAGATAAAAAATTTAGCGCTTTAAAAATGAAAATGTTGAATTGGGCTAACCAGTTCAACATTTTTTGTTTATTAGATAATAACAACTATTCTTTTGAAGATGCTTCGTTTGAATGCCTATTGGCTGTAGGTTGTGTAAGATCTTATAATTTTACCGGCGATTACGATTTTAAAAATCTGCAAATTTTCTTCGATACAAATCCAGGCTGGCTATTTGGGCATTTAGGTTATAATGCAGCAGGTACCAGTTATAAAAAAATTAATAAATATCCTGATGGTTTCGGCGATGGATTTTTCTTTGAACCCGAAATAATTTTAAAGTTTTCTACAGATAAAATTGAAGTGGTAAAAAGTAACAAAGCAGAGATAGAAATTCTTACTGAAATAGAAAATATTGAAGTTCTAAATTTGCCCACTGACAGTTTTATAGAAATTAAACCCACAATTTCACAAGAACAATATTTCAACGCTATTACAACACTCCACGATCATCTACAAAGGGGCGATTGTTACGAAATAAACTTTTGCCAGCGGTTTACAGCCGAGAATGCCACCATACATCCTGTTGAATTGTATGGTAAACTTTCGGCATTGTCGCCTGCACCTTTTGGCGCTATGTACAAACTATATAACCATTATTGTTTATGTGCAAGTCCGGAGCGTTTTTTACAAAAAAAGGGAAGACGACTCATTTCACAACCCATAAAAGGCACTACCAAAAGAGAAGTTGACCCTTTAAAAGATAAGGCCAATAAGGATTACTTAAATACAAGCACAAAAGAAAAAAGTGAGAATGTAATGGTGGTAGATCTTGTACGCAACGATATGAGCATGGTTTGCGAAAAGGGATCAGTTTATGTAAAAGAGCTATTTGGTGTTTATAGTTTTGCACAGGTGCACCAGATGATAAGTACTGTTGAAGGAACACTGGCTGACGATAAAAATTTTACAGAAGCTATTGAAGCCTGTTACCCCATGGGATCAATGACGGGTGCGCCAAAAATGAGGGTGATGCAACTCATCGAAGAATACGAACAAACACGCAGAGGGTTATTTTCAGGAAGCATTGGCTATATAACACCGCAGGGAGATTTTGATTTTAATGTAGTTATTAGAAGTATTTTTTACAACGAAAAAGAGAGGCAAGTATCTTTTTTTGCCGGTGGGGGCATTACTTTTTACAGCAATGCAGCTGATGAATATGAAGAAAGCCTTATGAAAGCTGCTGCAATTATTAATGTACTAGGCAATAAGGAAATGAACCTATAGATTCTTAAATAAGCAGGCTAGGCATAATTTTATGATTTTGTCTTTTGTTGCTTCTTCAGTTTAGGGCTGCCATATTGCATACTGTTCACAGGTACTTCTGCGTCGCCAAGTAAAAACTGTACACACTCGTTTAAGATTTGGTATTTTGTGGAAAGAAACATTTGCATTTTATCTTGTGGCAGAATTAATTCATACTTTCCGTTGGCTGCAATCTGGTTATCAAATAATGGGTTGTATCTGTTGAACGAAATAATATCCATCGAAATATTTTTGGCAATAATAACAGAATTGTATTTTCCGGTAATGGTTTCTGTTTCTGCCATTTCCATTTCTTGTACAGATAGGGTAGGCTTGCTGTTATATGGATTTATAGCTATGCCTGTAGCACCATTTATTGCAAACGCTGAACTGCCAAAATTTGAGTTGCCACCAGCAGTCTCCATGATATAATGCGTTGCTATAAATTTTTTTACATGGTTTCTGCTTTCTTCGGGCAGATTATACTGAAGCGACCAAAAGTTTCTGCTTCCGCTTCTTTGAATTGCAGAAAAAACCCTGCCCGGTCCACCATTATAAGCGGCGATAACTAACAACCAGTCGTGTGTTTGTTTGTATAAAGAAAGTAGATACCTTGCTGCTGCATGGGTACTCTTAAAATAATCGCGGCGCTCATCTACCATGTCATTTACTATTAGGCCATTCTCTCTTGCCGTGTAAGGCATAAATTGCCATGGACCACTGGCACCAACCCAACTTGTAGCAGTTGTATTTAAATTACTTTCTATTACAGCTAAGTATTTGAGTTCTTTGGGTAAACCATATTGAGTAAATATGTTGTCAATCAAATTAAAGTAAGGCATACACCAACTTTTCATACCTGTAAGTTGCCTGCCATGCACACGCAGGTAATCTTGCATATAAGATTCAGCATGCGGATTTACTTGCGATGAATAAGGCATGGAAGTATTGTAAGAATAAGTAGAAAATAAATTCTTAAAACCGTACCTCGTAAGTTTGCTAAAATACTGCACCTTGTCCTTTTTAGGCACTGTTCTATTTTCAATAATTTCGTCAATGATTTCTACTTCTTCTTTAATTATAGGCATCGAAGTATCTGCAAGTGTCTCTGTAGTTTCCTGCACCGTTTGCGCGGATGTAACTTGAAGTATTAAAAAACTTGCGAGCAAATATGAAATTATCTTTTTAACCATTGGTTGCACTGTCGCTGTTTTTTAATTGCACCAGCTGTTCTGAAATTTTAAACAAAAGTAACTCATGTTCTTTATTACATAATACCTGAATACCAAATAGCATGTTATTACTATGTGAAAATAACGGTAGCGCTATTGACGGAATACCTGTAAGATTTGCAAAAACGGTGTAAATATCAGCTAGGTACATTGCTATTGGGTCTTTATCATTTGCACCGATATCAAATGCTGTACAAGGGCTTACGGGTAATATGATTGCATCATATTCTTTAAAAATCGCTTCAATCTCTTCAACCAAAAGCCGTCTTATTTGTTGGGCTTTGCTATAATAGGCATCATAATAACCAGTACTTAAAACAAATGTTCCAAGCATAATCCTTCGCTCCACTTCTGCTCCAAATCCTTCAGAACGGTTGTTTAAATAAAATTCATTAAGGTTATCTGCAGGCGCTGTACTTTGATGACCGTACCTTATTCCATCATATCTGTTTAAATTACTGCTTGCTTCCGAAGTCGTTTGTACATAATAAGCAGGTACGATATAGTTAAGCAGATCGAAATTTATTTCTGTTACTGTGTGACCTGCACCTTCTACAGAAGTTAAGAAGTTTTTTATTTGTAAAGCTATCTCTGTATCCAGTCCTTCGTGTTCAGTGGCTTATTTAAAATAGGCAATCTTATATGCTTGGCTGTTTTCGGTTGTGGATGCTGGTATTTGTAGGTATCTAGATGAATCAATGTTCATTGTGCCGTCCATTGGGTCGTGCGCACCCATAATACCAAATAGCAGGGTTACACCTTGAAGGTATTTCCCAAAAATCCCTATTTGGTCAAAAGAAGAAGCATAAGCAATCAGCCCATAGCGTGATATAGTACCATACCCTGGCTTAAAACCGATAATGCCACAGAAATCTGCAGGCTGCCTTACAGAGCCACCAGTGTCGCTTCCCAAGGATAACATACACATATCAGCCTGTACAGCCACGGCGCTGCCACCTGATGAGCCTCCCGGTACTTTGGTTTCATCTAACGCATTGAGTACTTTTCCGTAGACTGAATTTTCATTTGTACTACCCATGGCAAATTCATCACAATTGCAATTACCTATAATAATCGCATCTTCGTCTATAAGAAATTGTAATGCTGTCGCAGTAAATAAGGATTCGTAATGATGAAGAATTTTTGATGCTGCAGTAACAGTATGTCCCTTGTAGCATATAACGTCTTTTATAGCAATAACGACCCCATGTAATTTCTTCATAGGTAAGCCATTCAAACGTTGCTCGTCTAAAAAAATAGCTTTTTTTATTGCTTCGTTTGAATATACTTCTACAAATGCGTTAAGGTGTTTATTATGTTCAATCTTTTTCAGGTAAAAATTTACAGCATCATGGCAAGTAAATGTTTTGTCTTGTAAACCTTTGTGGTAAGCTTGAATATTGGTAAAAGAAAACATGAAAATCAATCATTTTGGTAAATAAAAAAGCCGAAAAGTAATTATCATTATCTGATATTTTACTTTTCGACCCCAATGTATGCAATATTTTACTAAGCGTTTTTCAGTCCCTGCTCTTCTCTCATTTGCTGTAATTTCAACTCCTGCAATTTGATTTCTTCTGCTGATGCAGATGTGCGAGCATCTTTTTCTTTCATGCCTTCTTCAATTTCATTCTTCACATTATTTTTAGCATCGTTAAACTCACGCATGCCTTTACCCACACCACGCATTAACTCAGGAATTTTCTTACCACCAAACATTAAGAGGACTACTAGTATTATAAGAATCCACTCGCTGCCGCCAGGCATTGAAAATAGAAATATGTTATTAATTATCATAATTAATTATTTTAAAGTATAAAGATAAACGTTTTTACAAGAGTGTTGGTTTGATAGGTATTTTATTATTTGGTTTAACTGTGCGTTAACTATTGTTAAAATCTACGCCGAGCTAATCCCTCATATTAAATTTCACAAAATCAATTTCACTATTGTTACCTTCCTCTATCTTGAGTGTTTTATTACATCAAGCCCTAAAAATTTAAATAAAAAAAGCGAAGCTAAACACTTCGCAATATAATTTAAATAAAAATGGGATATTATTTCCCTTTCTTAAGACCAACAGCCATTCTTTTTTCTTTGATACGAGCACTTTTACCACTTCTTTCACGAAGGAAATAAAGTTTAGCCCTTCTTACACGGCCTACTTTATTAAGTACAATGCTTTCGATATTAGGCGAAAATGCAGGAAATAAACGCTCAACACCTACACCATCACTAATTTTACGAACAGTAAAGGTTGCAGTAGAACCAACGCCCTGGCGTTTAATGACATCTCCTTTAAAACTCTGAATACGCTCTTTTGCGCCCTCTACAATTTTATAATTTACAGTAATATTGTCACCTGCCTTAAAATTAGGAAGTGTTGGTATTGCTGTTAGTTGCTCGTGTACAAATGCTACTGCGTCCATATCTATTCTTTTTTGGAGTGCAAATGTAGGGAATAATTAATAATAAATTGGCGTAAATTTTATATTTTTTAAAACTTGCCGTCTACCAAACTTTATTTATATGTAATATACCGTTCAAAAAAAACAGCAATGAAAGAATTATTCCTGTTTAAATTTTATAGCGTCATTTATGGTCTATCTGGCAATGTTCACTGCTCTTTTCTCTCTAATTACAGTAACTTTTATTTGCCCCGGGAAAGTCATTTCTGTCTGTATTTTTTGAGCAATTTCAAAACTTAGTTTATCACTTTCAGCATCGGTTACTTTATCAGCTTCTACAATTACGCGTAGTTCTCTTCCCGCCTGTATGGCATAAGCTTTTTCTACGCCATGGTAAGAAGCTGCAAGGGTTTCAAGGTCTTTAATACGCTGAATGTATTGCTGCATAATTTCACGCCTTGCACCTGGTCTTGCACCACTTATTGCATCGCAAGCCTGAATAATAGGAGAAATTACAAATTTCATTTCCATTTCGTCATGGTGAGCACCAATGGCATTCACAACCGCAGGATTCTCGCCGTATTTTTCTGCAAGTTTTGCCCCAAGCAGCGCATGACTCAATTCTGTTTCTTCATCTGGCACTTTGCCAATATCATGTAACAATCCCGCACGCTTTGCAAGTTTGGGATTCATACCAAGTTCGGCAGCCATAATACCACAAAGGTTTGCTGTTTCCCTGCTGTGCATTAATAAGTTTTGCCCGTAAGATGAACGGAAGCGCATACGACCAACCATTCTGATGAGCTCTTTATGTAAACCATGTACACCTAATTCTATTGCAGTACGTTCCCCAATTTCCATTACCTGGTCATCTAGCTGGCGCTTGGTTTTTTCTACAACTTCTTCAATACGTGCAGGGTGTATGCGACCGTCTGCCACCAAACGCTGTAACGATAAACGTGCTATTTCTCTGCGTAATGGATCGAAAGAGGATAAAACAATTGCTTCCGGCGTATCATCTACAATAAGATCTACTCCTGTTGCAGCTTCAATTGCTCGAATGTTTCTTCCTTCTCTTCCTATTATTGATCCTTTTATTTCATCGCTCTCTAAATTAAAAACGGTAATAGAATTTTCTATCGCCTGCTCTGCCGCAGTTCTTTGTATGGTTTGAATTACAATTTTACGGGCTTCTTTATTGGCCTTTAATTTTGCATCTTCAATAATTTCTTGCTGTAGTGTAAGTGCCTGCGAATGTGCTTCTTCTTTTAAACCTTCAATAAGCTGGGCTTTTGCATCTTCTGCACTCAGTCCTGCTACTTTTTCAAGGCGTTTAATATGCTCTTCCTGGTGTTTTTCCAGCTCTGTGCGTTTTACATTTACAATTTCAATCTGCTTGTTAAGGTTGTCTTTAATGAGTTCGTTATCCTTAACCTGCTTATCTACATTTGCTTCCTTTTGGTTTAAACTTTGTTCTTTCTGCTTAATCTTGTTTTCTCCCTCAACAATTTTTTGGGTACGTTGTAAAACATCTTTTTCACTGTCTATTTTCATTTGTGCAAAACGCTCTTTTGCTTCAATTTCTCTTTCTCTTTTGTAAGTATCGGCTTTTAATTGTGCTTCTGCTACCAATTTTTTTGCTTCCAATTCCGCCTCTTGTACCTGCTTATCAGTATTTTTTGCAAAGAAAACTTTCCCCCCAAGTACCCCTGCTATGAGGGCTACAATGCCTACAATGATGTAAATTATAGTTGATTCCATTTAATATTTATTTTGTTTAGTATATAATATATAAAACCCTCTCCTAAAAGAGGGTGTATGGCGAAGATATGAAAAAGCCCTATAAATGCCAATGACTTAATAACGATGCAGTATTAAGTTCCCAAGTGCGAATGCAATTATTTGAATAGAAAATAGAAAAAAGAAAGTCTAAAAGAATGATCGTTCTTATTGCGAATTATAAAATTACGGATGGTTTAGTAAGTGCCTCTGTAACCTGCGATCCCATTTTGGTTAGCACCTCTGCCATTTCTTTGTTTAATATAGAATTGCCTTCGCCTCCGGCATTTTGTGTTGCGTACCAAATTATAACCATGGCAATGTAATCCTGCATATCTTTCCCTGCAAACTGGGTTTTAAATTCAATGATTTTGTCATTGATCATCGTCACAGTTTTTCTGATAATCTCCTCATCGGAAGGGTTGGTCTTAATTCTGTAAGTTCTATCAGCAATAACAATATTTACAGGAATAAGCTCACTCATATAATTTATTTATGACCTAATAAAGAAATGCATTTATCAATATTACGGATGTAACCGTTTATCTTTTGCTCCAATTTTTTCTTTTCTTCCTCATTCATAGTATCTAAAGAAGCCTTTAAAATAAGTTTTTCCTGCTCCAGCTTTTCCAGTTGTTCTTTCTGCTCTTTTACGATCACCTCCAGTTTGTGGAGCATTTTTTTTTGCTGTATATTTTCTAAAATAAGCCTATTGTGTTGCTTTAACAACAATTGCAACTGCGTGTTTAAATTTACAATATGGTTATTCAGATTTGACAATTAACTTCTTATAGTTGCACTTAATTGTTTTTCGAGTGATGTAATTATTTTGTTCATCATAGCGTCTGTGTCCGCATCTGCAAGGGTTTTGGTCTCCTCGCTAAAAGTGAAATTGATAGCCATTGATCTTTTATCTGCACCTAATTTTTCGCTTTCAAAAATATCGAAGAGCGTTATGCTTTTTAGTGCCTGTATTTTAGCTGCTTTAATAGAGGACTCTATTGCAGCGTACGTTATTTTTTTATCTATTATAACAGCAAGATCTCTTTGCACAGAAGGGAATTTTGAGATTTCTTTGTGTGTCAAATTGCTTTTTGGTTGAAGTTGCAGTACCTCATCCCACAAGATATCTGCAAAGAAAACAGCTTCTTTTATGGCAAACCGTTTTAATATTTTTTGAGAAACAATCCCTACTTTGCCTATTACTTTTTTATTTACAGAAATGGTTATCCCCGCATCAAAATCGTCATTGGTTGCAACTTCAATAACGGTATTTTTAATAGCACACGCTGCCATCAATTGTTCGCATAATCCTTTTAGATAATAAAAATCTGCTTTTTTATCTTTTTGCTGCCAGCTGCCGTTTGCGGTATTGCCTGTAATGTAAATTGCCAAGTTCTGTTGTTCCTTATATTTACCCACTGCTTCTGTGCTGTATATTTTACCAAACTCGTACAGTTTTAAATCGGTATTTTTTCGGTTAATGTTATAAGCAAGTACTTCAAGCCCCGTTTGTAACAGTGAAGGGCGCATAATGTCAAGATCTGCACTTAAGTTGTTTATCATTTTTACTGTGCTTGCGAGCACTGCTTCGTCATAGTATTTACTGTCTGTAATGCTGTTCGTAAATATTTCGCTGAAGCCATTGCTGGTAAGATAGTTAGCAATTTTCTCCTTTAATAAATGTTTTTCATTTTCGTAATCGGCCGATGGTGCAATAGAAATGGTAGCCGGTATTTCTATATTATCTAATCCGTCAATCCTCATTATTTCTTCAACAATATCAGCCGCAATAGAAATATCTGTTTTACTAAAAGGTACATTTACCCATATCTCATCAATGCCTTCTTTTTGTATTTCAAAACCAAGACCCGTTAAAATATTCTTTATCGTATCTGCATGGTAATTTTTACCACTTAACTTTTTCAGATAGTGGTATTTTAATGATACGGTTGTTTTTTCAGCAGGTGTAGGATATACATCAATTACTTCGCTGCTTATATCGCCCCCGGCAATTTCTTTAATCATTAATGCCGCACGCTTTAAAACATTTACCGTATTACTTATATCTACACCTTTTTCAAAACGTGTAGCAGCATCGGTTCTAAGCTCGTGCTTTAAAGATGTTTTACGAATGGTGTCATTGTTAAACCATGCGCTTTCTAAAAATATATTGGTGGTAGTAGCAGATACGCCGCTTTCTTTGCCGCCGTGAACACCTGCAAGGCAAATGTTTTCTTCTGCGTTAGCAATCATTAAATCTCCGGCAAATAATTTTCTTTCCTTATCATCCAGGGTTTTAAATGTTTCCCCACCTATAGCACTTTTAACTATTATGGAATTGCGTGTTATTTTTGCTGCATCAAATGCATGAAGCGGTTGACCGGTTTCGTGCAATATAAAATTAGTAATATCTACAACGTTATTAATTGTTTTAAGACCAATGCTTTTAAGTTTATTTTGCAGCCATTTAGGACTTTCTTCCACTTTTATATTGCTGATACTTACCCCTGCATATCTTTTGCAGCCATTGCTGTCTTCAATAACTACTCTGATGGGCAAGTTATTGTTATCTGCCTTAAATCCATTTTTAAAAGGAGATACAGATCTCAACTCTTTTTTGTCGTGGTGCGATAAATAAGCACATACATCTCTTGCTACCCCCAAATGGCTCATGGCATCCATGCGGTTTGGTGTAAGACCAATTTCAAAAATATAATCATTGTAAGTTTCAAAAACAGCCGATGCTTTTGTGCCTGGTATTGTTTCACTATCAAGCACAATAATCCCTGCATGGCTTTCTCCCAAGCCAATTTCATCTTCGGCGCATATCATTCCTAAACTTTCTACACCTCTAATTTTTGCTTTTTTTATGTTTATGGGTTCACCGGTAAATGGGTATAATGTGCTGCCAACAGTTGCTACTACTACTTTTTGCCCAGCTGCGACATTGCTTGCACCACATACAATTTGTACAGTTTCTGCTTCGCCAATATTTACAGTGGTTATTTTCAATTTATCAGCATCGGGATGCTTTTCGCATGTAATTATTTCACCGGTTACAATCCCTTCGAGACCACCTTTTAGTGATTCGTATTTTTGCAAACTCTCTACTTCTAAACCTATAGAGGTGAGTATTTTGCTTAGTTTTTGTGGCTCAATAGAAACAGGTAAATATTCGCTAAGCCAATTATAAGAAATGATCATTTGTATGAAAAAATTAAGTTGCAAATATAAGCATTTGGGGCGGCGGAATAGTACGATTTGCCTAACTCAACTTGCATAGGGAAAAGTAAAAAGGTTACTGCATTTTTTTTCCAATCGAAAAACATTTCCACGTGTAAAAAAAGAAAAATTCGAGATATTTTTTTGTTGATAAATTGATGAAATAGCAAATGGACATTGAAAGTAAGATGTTAATTAAGCTGTGAAAAAGCCGTGCATAAACTACCTTTGTATGTGAACGAACGGTGTGTAATTATAAAAATGAAGTTGATAAGGCTCAAATGTTAATTTAATATTACCTAATAGAATTTACCTTAGCCGTCCTTAAAACAAAAGGGTGTAGAAAACTTAACCCAACATACATTGGCTAACGCTGAAAGGCAGCTTAAGAGTTTTAACAATGGAATTAAAGAATTTTAATAAAGATAAAGTAAGAAGAAAGCCGTTATTGGAAACCGGCAATATGGTATTTGGAAAAATTCCTCCACAGGCAAAAGACTTGGAAGAGGCTATTTTAGGAGCTATTATGCTTGAAAAGGCGGCTTTTGATACTGTGGTGGAAATATTGAAGCCAGAATGTTTCTATGTAGAGGCTCATCAAAAAATATACAAAGCCATGCAATCGCTGCAAATTAAGAATTTGCCAATTGATTTGCTTACTGTGGTAGAGGAGTTAAAATTTAAGGAAGAGCTGGAATTTGTAGGCGGTCCTTATGCGGTAACCAAGCTTACAAATGTGGTCGTTTCATCGGCCAATATTGAAGCCCATAGCCGCATTGTTTTGCAAAAATTTATTCAACGAGAACTCATAAGAATAAGTGGGGAGATTATTGGCGAAGCCTACGAAGACAGTACCGATGTATTTGATATGCTCGATACAGCAGAAACTAAATTATTTGAAATAACCAATAATCACCTTCGTAAAAACTTTGATGATATTGCCACTGTGTTGGTAAAAACCATTAACCGAATTGAGGAAATGCGCAACCGGCAGGACGAGATGACTGGTGTTCCAACAGGGTTTCCTTCACTTGATAAGTTAACATACGGATGGCAACCAACAGATTTAATTATACTTGCTGCAAGGCCATCCGTAGGTAAAACGGCCTTCGCTTTAAATCTCGCACGCACGGCGGCTTTGCATCCCACAAAACCTACAGCGGTTGGCTTTTTTAGTTTGGAGATGAGCAGCAGCCAATTGGTACAAAGGATATTGAGTGCAGAAAGTGAAATATGGTTGGAAAAAATTGCCCGTGGTAAATTGGAAGAGCACGAAATGAAACAGCTTTATAAAAAGGGAATTGAGAAACTTAGTAAAGCACCCATTTTTATTGATGACTCTGCGGCGTTAAATATTTTTGAATTGCGAGCAAAATGCCGCCGTTTAAAAAACAAACACAACATAGGAATTATCATTATTGATTATTTGCAGTTAATGAGCGGCAGTGCTGACAGAAACAGTAACCGTGAGCAGGAGATCAGTAAAATATCGAGAGATTTAAAAGGGCTTGCAAAGGAATTACAGGTGCCAATTATTGCATTATCGCAGTTGAGTCGTGAAGTAGAAAAAAGGAAAGAAGGTAATAAAATTCCGCAATTGAGCGACTTGAGAGAATCAGGTGCTATTGAGCAGGATGCGGATATGGTAATGTTTCTATACAGACCAGACTATTATGACGTAACCACCAACGAAATGGGGGAGAGCAACAAAGGAGAAACTTACGTAAAAATTGCAAAGCATAGAAACGGTAGTTTGGATACTATTAAATTAAAGGCAGAATTGCACATTCAACGCTTTATTGAAGAAGAAGGTGGGGGCAACGACTTTAACCCCAATCTTGGCGGCGGTGGCAATTGGAAACCGGTTCAGGGTGGTGGTCGTGATGGTGCAAATTTATACATACAAAAAGGCAGTAAAATGAACGATGGACAGTTTGATGATGAAGCACCGTTTTAGATATAAAATTATTGTTGTCCGAGATAATATTTTAACGGTATCATTATTGTTTGTGTAACTATTCAGTGGGGTAGCCAGATAAATTAGGTGCAAGGATATTTTGGTATTATGCTCAAAACCCTTGCCCCATTTTGATATAAGATATTTTGCCCAAAAATACAGGTACAGGCTACAATTTGTTCTATTTTCTGGGCTATGTCAAATGAAAATGACATAATTGGGTTAAAAAAAGTTGATTTTAGGTAAGAAATTATTTTTTAAAATTTTAGCTCAGTTGTCGAGCAGACCCTAATTATTTGTTTGCAAGTAATTTTAATAAAAATGCCACCATAGTTTGACAAATGGCAGCATGGTGGATATGTAATTTTTACCTACTGGATTCTAAAAACTGGATGCTGCTTATATGTTTTTAATGGCTGACCGGATGTGCTGCAGCGTGCGTTCTCAGCTAGGCTGGTGGTTTCTTTTTTTGATTCTTCTAATATTTTGCTCCAGGTGGGAAACTGGTGAAACGGCCCAAAATACGTGGTAAGATTGGTGCGAAATTGGTTGGTGAAAAAGCCACCAAAAGTTAAATTGCCAGTACTCATTTCTCCCTTTTGAGCTGCCGTCATTAGTATTGATATAGGCGTACTATTCATAAATAATGATTTGCAATTTTCGAGGCTCCAGCCCAATGCGGAATTCCTGGTTCTTGGCACATCGCAGGTAATGGTCGCCCTGTCATCAGGGGCATTATTGCAGCAATCGCTAAATACAAGGTTAAGCCGGGCGCCCTTATTTGTAATGATGTTGTAAACATCTTCCACATTAACTGAATTAGCGTCTACGTTTTCAAAACTTTTGTTGGTTAGTATCATGTTCGGAAATTGCTTGTTGTTATCAGCATCTTTAAAGCCATGCCCGCTGTAATAAAAAACAACAATATCGTTTTTTTGTGGGGCAATGGCTGATACGGCATTTTGTACATTCAGCCTGTTATAGTTGCTGCCAAAAATAATGTTTGATTGAAAACCTATTCCCAAAAATTCTGCTAGGTCTTTAAATGTTTTTACAGTTCGGTCTTTATCTAACACACAGGTACTGCCAATAATTTCATCATCTGTATTGGCAACAACCACCAAATGTAGTTGTGCTTTCTTCTGTTCGACCGATAAGGATCTTGCTGTAACGGTAAAAAGATTTTTATAGAAATCTTCGTCTTTTGAAAAAAAGTAAGAAACAAAATCTTCTGTGAGATCCTGCTGCTCCAACAATATAGGCGGTTCTACAAATATACCTTGTGCAGTACCTTTTTCGTCAGGCGATGTTACTGCCCACGGTTCATATAATCCTGTACGGTCATCAACTTTAAACCAAAATAGCTCGGGATAATAATGATAATCTTTATCTCCGGCAACAATTTGTGGTTTAGATCCTTTAAAATAAATTTTTGATTTATCTATATACCCATTCTTGTCAGTAAAATAATGTTCATCCATATCCAGGTCTACAATGATATTACCGTGTGT
>JBJXGJ010000288.1:0-16902 GCA_046153805.1 Ferruginibacter sp.
TTACATGAAAAAACGAGTAAAAAAACACTAAAAAATAGAATAGCAGCGTAAAAAGCAAAACTTAAAATATCAAAAAAAATAATACTTAAAAAATTATAGAAAAAATAAAGGGTTTTTAGAGATGCCCATAAGAAAGAAAACCAAACGATACTTATCATTTTATCCTACAAGATGGGCTGAATGGATATTTTACTCCAATCTATAAACTGGATACCTCATGTGCGCCTTTTCGTAATACACAGAATTTTTATAAATATAATTAAGGATGGCACCGGCGTTTTTTGCAAACTCCGGCTCAGCTGCTTTTTTTGCAGTAAGTTTTTGTTGCAGCCCTGGGTCTTTTTTTAAAACATCGGCGGCTATATCTTCCCAGCGGTAATCGCTGTATCCCTCTTTTTGCTGCAAAATGGCATCAAAGAAATTCCATGCAAAAAAACTGTCATCGCCCGTGGGTTCCAACATTTCTATGATATACCTGTTGCCCGGTTGGTTAAGTTCTACCACATAATCTCCTTTTAAAAATTTGTTTTTTTCTGCAAGCTTTGTTGCTTTTACGCTATAATTACCATGGTGTTTTTCATAAGCTGTAGGTCTGCTCTTATATCCATCTATTCTATAAAAACTCACCGATAAAATTGTATCGTTTAAAAGCTTACGGGTTCTTATACCATTCAGTTCCAACCGCTCCACCACCTCATACCATCCTGCAGGAATAACATATGCTTTCGGTTTTTCAATGATGTTTTCTGGCCTAAAAAAATTAAAGAATTTAATTTGTCTGCTATAGGGTTTGCTTCGGTTATAAAACATTTTGGGTAATCCTGTTGCTTCACTTATCGCAGTATCCTGCTCATATCCTTCAAATATAACGTTGCTGTTTTTTGTTTTATCAATGCTCCATTTTAAAGGGAATTCTTTTTGCACAAGCATTTCTTCAGCAGCTTTTTTTCTAACGGCAATCAACTCGTTTGCATTGGCAGCCGCTTTACTAATAAATGTTTCCATTAAATTATATGCTGATAAAACCCTTTCTCTATAGGGCTTCAGCATGTGCGTTTCGGGTATAAATGAAAATGTACCGAAGAGTGCTGCATAACCTGAACTGTATCGTGGCGTTTCATAAAACATGGTAATTCCCTTGGTGAAATCTGCACCATCAAACTCTACATAAGGTACCAGGTCCCATTCCTTTTCCTTCATGCCTGCATAAATCTGTGGTTCAAAAACGTTTCTTAACCACGCGCCTGCCGTTGCTCCTAATTTTTCATATTGTGTGGTAATGAGTGTCATTGTATGCTGGTAATCTGCACCATCGCTTACATGATTGTCTATAAAAATATCGGGGTTCAGCCAATGGAATATTTTTGCAAATGCCTTGGCTTCTTTGCTGTCGTTCTTTGTAAAATCACGATTAAGGTCCAGGTTTTGAGAGTTACCCCTAAAGCCGTACTCCATCGGCCCGTTTTGGTTCACCCGTGTAGATGAATTTCTGTTTAAACAACCACCAATATTATAAACAGGTATCACAGCTAACACTACATTATTCGGCAGAATTAGTTTTCCGTCCTTAACATCTCTCACCAACATCATACTTGCATCTATCCCGTCGGGTTCGCCTGGGTGTATGCCGTTGTTTATCATTACCACAACCTTGTTTTTTTTATGCCAAACAATTGGATCAAAACTTTTATCAGCACTTATAAGTACAATGTGCAAAGGATAACCTGCATCCGTCATGGCTCCTTCTTTCATTAAAATATTGCCTGATGATTTATCAAGTGCTTTGTAAAAATTGATGGTTTCAAAATAAGTGGCAGTCTCTGTGCCATTGGTTTTCTCAAATCTCGTTTGCTGGGCGAAAGAAAAGCTTGTTAAAAGGCAGAAAAATAGGGGAGTTAGTTTGTGCATCTTCAAAAATAAGTGAAACCAGTAAGGATTAGAAATGGAAAATTTTAGCTATTAAAAAGCCCCGCAATATTTGCAGGGCTTCTCAATCATTTTGTTATCGTATTAAATCATTTTGCTAAAGCATTTATTTTTTTAGCCAGTTTGCTCTTCAAATTAGCTGCTTTATTTTTATGTATAGTACCACGCTTGGCTAACTTATCTATCATTGATGCAACGGAAGGTAATTTACCAGAAGCTTCGCTGTTATTGTCCATTGCTTTAATATCACGGATAGCATTACGGGTAGTTTTGCCATAATAACGATTACGATCTCTACGTTTTGAGCTTTGTCTAACGTCTTTTTTGGTTGCTGCGTGATTTGCCATTATTCTTCTTTTTGGATTGCAAATGTAGGATTATTATTTAATAATCTAACAAAAAGGCTAATAATTTCTTTTCCCAGTCTTAATTTTTAAAAATTGCACTGAATACCGCCTAGTATCCACCTACCTGGCAGCATCGAACCTAAAATGTCGCTGTACTTTCTGTCAAAAATGTTATTGGTTTCAATAAATATTTTCAACTGGTTTTGTTTAATGGCATAAGCTAGCTGGCTATTTAAAACAAAATAGTCTTTTGAAATGGCGGCATCAATAGCAGGCGCATATCGTTGCGATCTTAGTTTGTAAAGACCATTAAAAGAAATGCTGGCAGCTTTATACAAATATCTGATACTAAAATTGGTTAAAAAATTTGCATGCGAACTTATGTAGAACGAAGGCGTACTGCTACTACTTTCACTCTTAAGGAACAGAATTCCGGATGTTAAAAGGAGACTTTTATCCTTACTAAAAGATGTTTTAAAATCAAAATCAGCTTCTAACCCTCTTGTATTTACTTTAGCAATGTTTTTTGCTAACGCATAAGTACCTGAAGGAATAATATTATCTTTTCGGGGGATATCGGCATATTTCGTAGGTATATAATCAATCAGATTTTGCTGATCTCTTTTAAACACCGATGCTGATATTTTTAAAAAGCTTCCAAAAAAATAATCCGCTCCAACTTCATAACTAAAGGATGTTTCAGGAATTAAATCAGCATTACCCAAGCTTCCACTTTTTACAAGTGGTTTGCCATAGTTATTATAACGCTCAGTAAAATCAGCATCCCTGGTAGTTTTACCTAAAGAGCCCCTAAATTGGTAATTGGCTTTTTTAAAAGAAATATTTATTTGTGGAATTAATTCTGTTCCTGAAATATTGTTGTTATCTGCCCTTAAAGCAGGAGAGATATTAAAAAAATTACCTAATTTTTGATTTAGGGTAATATAGGCTGCAATTTGATTTACTTTATGGTTACCTCTGTCGTTAGAAGCGATTTGCTTTTGAATAAACTGAGTACCCGCTATCAGCGTAGTATTTTTTGTCAGCTCGGTTTCATATATAATTTGCGTTTGAAAAAGTGAAGATCTATTTTGATTTGCCGATACGGTAGAAGAGAATAAATAGAAATCTTTGGCCACCTTTAAACCTGCATCAAAATTAAAACGGTGTTTTTGTTTATTATACGCAAGTTTAACATGATTCCAATATGACTGCACTTTTTCTGAAGCAGTATCACTTTTAAAGGTTGTGTAAAAATTTTGTGCTGCAAAATCTCGGTTATCATAAGCGGTTCTATAACTGACTTGAAAATTTGAATTAATTATTCTTTTGTACGACAGAGAAAGCGTTGTGTTGTTGAAATAACCCGTGATGCCACGTTGCTGCTGGCCTTTGGCAAAGTTGTTATTTAAACCACCCGCAAAGGTATTTTTTTCATTATTCCAAAGTCCTCCCAGTGTAAAATTTGCCAATCCATATTGGCCTCGTTTAAATTGTGCTTCAATATTTTTTACTTTTTTAGAAGAAGAAAATGATTTGGTGATAATATTTATAACGCCGCCCACAGCCTCGCTACCATAAATAGCGGATGATGCACCTTTTAAAATTTCAATTTTTTCAATTTCTGAAACAGCAATTGGAATATAGCTGTTAAAATGCCCGGTCAGCGGATCGTTTAGCCTGATACCGTCTAAAATGACAAGTACCTGCTGAAAAGTGCCCCCACGAATTACAATATCACTTTGGGTTCCCATTGGCCCTCTTGCTTGTACTTCTATTCCAGGTACATATCTCAGCAATTCATCAATAGAATTTACTGGCATCTGTTTAAAAGCATCGCCATTGATTACAGTAATATTTCTCCCGGTTTTTGAGATTGTTTGAGGTGTTAAGGTTGCCGTAACAGTTACGGCATCTAATGCATTGGTAGTTTGAGAAAAACCACATTGGCAAATAAAAATAAGGTTAAAGAAAACAGTAATAGTTGTGATTAAACGCATCATTAATTTTTTGGCAGTACAAATGTAGCAGAATTAGTTTTAAGTATTTAAATCCGATATTTGCAAATTGATGGTGCTGAAAAGCACAAAAATTTAATAAATAAAAATGAAAGATTTTCAATATATAACGAATGCACACCCATCCTATGTAGAAAACGTCTATAATGATTATTTAATTAATCCTGATAGCGTGGATTTGGATCTGAAAAAATTTTTTGAAGGTTATGATTTTGCTATGGCAAATGGATCAACTTCAAATGGAAAAGTTGCTATGGTAACACCGCAAAATGGGGGTGCAGAAGTAGCTAATTTAACCAAGGAATTTTCGGTTTACCAATTAATACAAGCATACCGTAAAAAAGGACACCTTATAGCCAAAACCAATCCGCTGAAAGAAAGAAAAGATAGGCATGCGAATTTGGAGTTGTCAAACTTCAACCTAGGCGATGCTGACTTAAATGTAGCGTTTGAAGCAGGTAATTTTTTAAATTTGGGAAAGGCAACTTTACAAAATATTGTTAGGCATTTGCAAAAGTCTTATACCCATCATGTAGGTGTTGAGTACAGTGCGTTAAACGATTTGGCAAAAATACAATGGCTGTCAAATGAGATGGAAGCAGGTTTTCACAAACCATTGGCCCTCGAACAGAAAAAGCGTATTCTGCAAAAGCTCAATGAGGGCGTGATGTTTGAAAAGTTTTTACACACAAAATATATTGGGCAGAAAAGATTTAGTTTAGAAGGTGGTGAAAGTACCATTGCGGCACTGGACGCTATGTTGAGTACGGCTGCAGAAAATGATGTGAAGGAAGCTGTTATCGGCATGGCACACAGGGGCAGGTTAAATGTGCTTGCAAATGTGCTTGGTAAAACATACGAACAAATTTTTACAGAGTTTGAAGGTACTGCCATACCAGATACTACCATGGGCAGTGGCGATGTAAAATATCACCTCGGCTACAGTAGTGAAATTGAAACAGAAAGTGGCAGAAAATTAAACCTGAAACTATGCCCCAATCCTTCCCATTTAGAAACCGTAGATCCTGTTGTTATCGGTTATGTACGCAGCAAGGCTGATGTACTTTACAACAGCGATTTTGATAAAATATTACCTATATTAATACATGGCGATGCATCTATAGCTGGACAGGGTGTTGTGTACGAAGTTTTGCAAATGAGTGATCTTAAAGGTTATTACACCGGCGGTACCATTCATTTTGTAATAAATAATCAGGTTGGGTTTACTACTGATTTTGATGATGCCCGCAGTGCAGATTATTGCACATCTGCAGCAGCAATGGTGCAGGCCCCTGTTTTGCACGTCAATGGTGATGACCCAGAGGCCGTAGTAAAAGTGGCAGAAATAGCAACTAGATACAGACAGGAATTTAACAGCGATATTTTTATAGATATGGTATGCTTTCGCAGGCATGGCCACAATGAAGGAGATGAGCCCAAATTTACCCAACCTAAACTTTATCAGCTTATAGATAAGCACATGAATGCACGTGAAGTGTATACCCAATACCTAATGGAAAACGGTGAGCCGGATGCAAAAATACTTGCAAAGGAAATGGAGCAAAAGTTTTTGGCTGAATTACAGGAAAGGCTTGATGAAGTAAAACAGCACCCATTGCCATACACTTTTCAGAAGCCCGAAGAATGGTGGCAGCAGCTGCGAAGAGCAACAGCCGATGACTTTTTAATAAGCCCAGTTACCGCAATAAAAGAAGAAGAAATAAAAAAATTATTTGACGGTTTAATGAAATGGCCAGAAAATTTTAAGCCGTTAAAAAAGGTAGAAAAATTGTTGGCAGATAAAATAAAATTATTTGCAGATTCACACAAAATAGATTGGGCAACCGCTGAACTTTTAGCATATTCAAGTTTGCTTGTAGAGGGCAAAGATGTAAGGATGAGCGGGCAGGATGTAAAACGGGGAACATTTAGCCACAGGCATGCCGTGATATATGATGAAAATACCAACGAAGGTTACAACCGGTTAAATCATTTTACAGAAAACCAATCACCTTTTAGAATTTATAATTCTTTACTAAGCGAGTATGCCGTACTTGGTTTTGAATATGGTTACAGCATGGCAAACCCAAATGCACTTGTGCTTTGGGAAGCCCAATTTGGCGATTTTGTAAATGGCTGCCAGATTATTATTGACCAATTTATTAGTGCTGCAGAAACCAAATGGCAAAGGATGAATGCTGTTACACTGTTGTTGCCTCATGGATATGAGGGCCAGGGGCCGGAACACAGTAGTGCAAGGATGGAGCGGTTTTTACAACAGTGCGCAGAACTGAATATGGTTATTACAAACGTTACAACTGCAGCAAATTTTTTCCACGTTTTACGTAGGCAAATGGCTTGGCCTTTTAGAAAGCCACTTGTAAATTTTTCACCCAAAGCAAACCTAAGGCTGCCTGCCACGTACAGCAATATTATTGAATTTACACAGGGCGGTTTTATGGAAGTATATGACGATGCAGCAGTGGCTGATCCAGCTAATGTTACAAAAGTTTTATTTTGTACAGGTAAAGTTTATTTTGATTTAAACGAAAGGAAAATTAAAGACGACAGAAAGGATGTTGCTGTTATTAGATTGGAACAGTTGTACCCGCTACCGCAAAATAAGCTGGATGAACTTTATAAAAAGTATAGCAAAGCAATTTGGCATTGGGTGCAGGAAGAGCCCCAAAATATGGGGGCTGCATCTTATTTGCGCATGAATGTAGAAAGTATAAACTTTCACATCATTAGCAGAAAAGCAAGTGCATCAACAGCTTCGGGGTATTCTAAAATTCATGCAAAAGAGCAGGCTGAAATTTTGGATACAGCGTTTAGTATTTAAATAAAAAAAATAAAAAAATGCCTATTATAAGGTTTCCTTTATTGTTCGCGGGAAGCAAAGGAGAAAAAAATTTGTATGCACTCTTTGATTCAGGGGCAAACCTAAGTTGTATTCATCCAGATTTGCTTAGTGAATTAGAGACTCCGGTGCAGCTAGGCAGAATTAGGCAATTAAGTACTGCATCTGAAGGGCATTATATCGAAGTATCACAGGCAGTAAGGTTGGATTTTTATTTACAGGATGTTTTATTAAGCGATGAATTTTTAATAGTCCCTGGCCTAAGTGAAGGGGTAATTATTGGCGCTGCTACTATGCAAAAATGGAGAATAAAATTAAACTTTGAGCATGACACAGTAGAGGTCGATCCAAAAGTTGCAAAGTTGATTTTAAAAAATTTAATCTAATTATAGGAAGGATAAAAAATATAGTATGTTTCAAAGTTTAAGTGAAAAGTTAGAAGGGGCCTTTAAAAATATTAAAGGAGAAAGCAGAATTACTGAGTTAAATATTGCCAATACCGTTAAGGAAATTAGGAGAGCATTGGTAGATGCAGATGTGAATTATAAAATTGCCAAAGAGTTTACTGATAAGGTAAAAGAAACGGCAATGGGTTCTAAAGTATTACTGTCTGTAAATCCCGGGCAGCAGATGGTTAAAATTGTGCAGGATGAATTGACCGCATTAATGGGAGGGAAAGAAAGCGAGTTTAATATTAACGGTAACCCTGCCATTATTCTTGTAGCAGGATTACAAGGGTCAGGCAAAACGACTTTTAGTGGTAAACTTGCCAATTATCTTAAAACAAAGAAGGGTAAATCGCCTTTACTTGTTGCTGCAGATATATACAGGCCTGCGGCCATAGACCAGTTAGAAGTACTTGGTGGACAAATAGGCGTTGATGTTTTTGCAGAAAGGGAAAATAAGGACGCTGTCTCCATTGTGCAAAACGCAATAAAAGAAGCCCGTGCAAAAAATAAAAATGTAATTATCATTGATACTGCCGGTAGACTTGCAGTTGACGAAGTAATGATGAACGAGGTGGCAAATGTGAAAGCCGCCGTGAATCCGCACGAGATTTTATTTGTAGTAGATAGTATGACCGGGCAGGATGCGGTAAACACTGCAGCAGCTTTTAATGAGCGGTTAGATTTTACGGGGGTTGTACTTACAAAATTAGATGGTGATACGAGAGGTGGTGCTGCATTGAGCATTCAATACACGGTGAATAAGCCGATAAAGTTTATGAGCAGTGGGGAGAAGATGGACACGCTCGACGTATTTTACCCCGAGCGTATGGCGCAGCGTATTTTGGGAATGGGAGATATTGTGAGCCTGGTAGAAAAAGCGCAGGAGCAATTTGATGAGGCTGAAGCTGCTAAACTTGAAAAAAGAATCAGAAAAAATCAGTTTGATTTTGAAGATTTTAAAACCCAGATTGGTCAAATAAAAAAAATGGGGAATATTAAAGACCTTATGGGAATGATACCCGGTATAGGCAAGCAAATAAAAGATGTTGATATTAACGATGATGCTTTTAAGGGGATAGAAGCTATGATAAATTCGATGACGGTATTAGAGCGCCGCAATCCAGACCTTATAAACCCAAGCCGCAAAGCCCGTATTGCAAAAGGTAGCGGGAAAGATATAGCAGACCTCAATGCATTTTTGAAACAGTTTGAGCAAATGAAAAGTATGATGAAAATGATGAATAAAATGCCCATGGGGAAAATGATGGGAAGAAAATAAAACACTGAATTTACCTATAAACAACAAATGCCGTTTCAATTGAAACGGCATTTTTTTACCTACAACTGCAACTAGGCATTTACTGCTTTGTGCATATCTCTGTATTTTTTAATAATATCGTGAGAGGTCTTTAACGATGCCTGCTGAGACGTTATCAATTGTCTTGTATCTGCATCTATTTCTGCGTCAGAAGCTAATGCGTCTCTGTATGCTTTTTGCGCAGCATCCTCCCCAAATTCACATGCATCTAAAACAGATTGGCGATCTTTACCGGTAAAAGTTGCTTTCACATCCATCCACACCCTGTAAATTTTTCCAAGCCCAGTGGTTCCCGTTGCAGGCTCGCCGCCCAATCTATTAACTTCTGTTACTAAGTCAGTTTTATATTTTAAACTTTCCTCAGCCATCTTAATAAAAATAGCCCTTAAGTCTACATCAATATCTTTTGTTTCTTCAACTGCTTTTTCATAACCTTCAATCCTATCATTATTTATTTGAATAAGGTCATTTAAAACTTCTACTAAATTTTCGTTTGTGGTCATTGTAAATATTTTTAATGATGATTAGATACAGCGAACAATTCAATTTGTAAGCCACTTTTACTAGACTTTATTATTTTTAAAATCCTAAAATTTGAGGAAAAATCTACTCGGTATTAATAATATGAGTAGTTACTTACATAGTCAGACATATCAAGCAACGTCACTATCTCTTTCTACTGTGCGAGTAACTGTTACCTTATCTGCAGATGTGGTATTGCTAGAACCTCTTGTGGCAAGAATAATTATCACCAGCAATATTACACCTCCCAAAACCCAAGCCCATGGCTCCATGTACCAGGTTTTCTCAGTACTTGTAGCTGTAGCTGTTGTAGAGCTTGTAGCTAAAGTTGTGTCTTGGGCAAACGTTATAACAGATAGAAAAAGTGCGGCTACAAATATTGCCACTTTTATTGCATAAAATTTAGAACATTTCATAAATTAATTTTTAGTTATTAAAAGATTAACCTCATGAGTCAACAAATAAGCCAACTAAAATTATTTTGTCTTTGGACAATGCTAAGTGAAGAAAATTTTATTCATTTCAATAGTAGCCGATACAATTAGTACGATAAAAAAAGGCTGTTGGATGTTTGTATATTTGCTGTAAGGAATATAAATATGGCTACGAAAAAAGTAATTAAAACTGTAATCTCAACAGTTGACGAAGAGTATATAGAAGTGTTCGGTGCAAGAGAGCACAACCTTAAAAACCTAGATATAAAAATCCCTAAAAATAAACTGGTCGTTTTTACGGGCGTAAGTGGTAGTGGTAAATCATCATTAGCTTTCGATACTATTTACAACGAAGGACAACGCCGATACATGGAAAGTTTTTCCGCCTATGCAAGGCAGTTTGTAGGCGATATGGAACGACCAGATGTAGATAAAATAACCGGGCTTTCTCCTGTTATTTCTATTGAGCAAAAAACGACCAATAAAAACCCTCGTAGTACAGTTGGTACCATCACAGAAATTTATGATTTTCTCCGTTTGTTATTTGCAAGAGTGGGCGAGGCCTACAGTTATAATACGGGTAAAAAAATGGTGAAATTTTCTGAAGAAGAAATTGTGCAAAATATTTATAAGAAGTTTGACGGTAAAAAAATAAGTTTGCTGGCTCCGCTTGTACGTGGGCGCAAAGGGCACTACAGAGAATTGTTTGAAGAAATTCGAAAAAAAGGTTTTTTAAAAGTAAGGGTAGATGGCGAAGTGCAGGACCTTGCGCCACGCATGCAACTTGACCGCTATAAAATACATGATATAGAGGTGGTGGTAGATAGGTTGCAGGTTACCGACGATATGAAATTTCGCCTAAGCCAAAGTGTGCAAAAGAGTTTGCAAATGGGGAAGGATTTGATGTTTGTGGCCCCCCAAACCCCCGAAGGGGGAGAAGATTCGAAGTCTAAAAAAACAAAAGCAGCTCCCAAAAATGGAGACGTCGAAGCCCCTCCTTCGGAGGGGTTTGGGGAGGTCGTTTACAGCAAACAACTCATGTGCATAGATACAGGTATCAGCTACGAAGAACCATCGCCCAATGCATTTTCATTTAACTCCCCTTATGGTGCGTGCCCACATTGTAAGGGATTGGGAAATGTTTATACCATCAATATTGAAGAAGTAATTCCCGATAAAACTAAAACAGTAAAAGAAGGTGCCATCGTACCTTTGGGCGAAGAAAGAGAAGCAAGTGTTTACAGGCAAGTGGTAGATTTTTCAAAAAAGTATAAAATAAACCTGGGTAAAAAATTACAGGACTTGCCGGAAGAACAGCTGAATTTATTGTTGTACGGTGATCAAAATATTAATCCAGATTTGAGTTTGGATATGAGCGATGAAACATTGCCATTAACTTACACCGGAAGTTATGAAGGGATTATTCCAATGCTTAAGAGATGGTTTGCATCGCCCAATAGTAATGAAAGTTTACGCACATGGGTAGAGCAGTTTATGCAACTTGCGCCTTGTACTACTTGCGGTGGTACAAGGTTGCGCAAAGAAAGTTTGTGGTTTAAATTTGATGAAAAAAATATTGCAGAATTAAGTGCAATGGATTTAGATATTTTACACAATTGGTTTGATGGTGTTGAAAAAAGGTTAAGTCTAAAACAAAATACCATTGCAAAAGATTTGTTGAAAGAAATAAGAGAACGCTTGGAATTTTTATTAAATGTTGGGCTCACTTATCTTAGTTTATACCGTCCATCGAAAAGCCTTAGCGGTGGGGAGTACCAGCGCATAAGGCTTGCAACACAAATAGGCTCTCAGTTACAGGGCATTACTTATGTGTTGGACGAGCCTAGTATTGGTCTTCACCAGCGAGATAATATGCGATTAATAAAAGCTTTGCAGAACCTGCGGGATATTGGCAACAGTGTATTGGTAGTAGAGCATGATAAAGATATTATGATGGCGGCCGATCATTTGATAGATATTGGTCCAAAGGCTGGAACACATGGTGGGCGCATTGTTGCAGCAGGAACACCCGAAGAGGTCTTACGCTCAGGTTCTGAAACAGCCAAATATTTAAGTGGCGAAAAAGCCATTGCCATACCTTCAGAAACAAGAAAGGGAAATGGAAAATTCATAGAGCTGAAAGGTGCAACGGGAAATAATTTAAAAAATATTTCTGTAAAGTTACCGCTGGGTAAAATGATATTGGTAACAGGTGTAAGTGGCAGTGGAAAATCAACCCTGGTAAATGAAACGCTGTACCCTTTGCTGGCAAAATTTTGTTATAACAGCAAAGGCGAAGCAATGCCATACAAGAGCATTAAAGGCTTGGAAAATATTGATAAGGTTATCGAAATAGACCAGAGCCCAATCGGCAGAACACCAAGAAGCAACCCATCTACCTACTGCGGTTTTTTTACGGATATACGCACATTATTTGCAGCCATACCCGAAGCAAAAATTAGAGGCTACACGGCAGGTCGTTTTTCATTTAATGTAAAAAGTGGCAGGTGCGAAGTGTGCGAAGGTGGCGGCATGCGCACTATAGAAATGAATTTTTTGCCTGATGTGTATGTGCATTGTGAAAAATGCAATGGAAAAAGATACAACAGAGAAACATTGGAGATTCGCTACAAAGGAAAATCGATTAGTGATGTATTGGATATGACAGTGGAAGAAGCCGTACAGTTTTTTAATGCAGTGCCATGGATTTACAGAAAAATAAAAGTGTTGGAAGAGGTTGGACTCGGATATATCACACTTGGCCAGAGTTCTGTAACGCTCAGTGGTGGCGAAGCACAAAGGGTAAAACTTGCCACAGAACTCGGTAAACGTGATACAGGAAAAACATTTTATATTTTAGATGAGCCTACCACCGGTTTGCATTTTGAAGACATTCAACACTTGCTGGATGTGCTTAATAAATTGGTGGACAGAGGTAACACAGTAATGGTAATTGAGCACAATCTTGATATGATAAAAATTGCAGATCATATTATTGATATTGGCCCCGAGGGTGGAAATGCCGGTGGAAATATATTGTACGAGGGTGAGCCGAAAGGTATGTTGAATGTAAAAGAGAGTTTTACAGCCGTTTATCTAAAAGAAGAGTTTAGAATTGCTTCAGCAAAAGGATAAAAAAATTACGAATAATAGTGGTTAAATATCTTTCGTAGTTAAAAGTATTTCAGTTTTGAGGGTGAGATAAGAGCAATACATGTCAACGAAATAAATAATGTAGGTACCCATCATTAGAAAATAAAGAGGTTGTTATTGCCGCTGAAAGCAATTTGGTATGAAAGATGGTAAAGTTTCTTATGAAAGTGTTTTAGTTGTGCCCAGTAAATCTCTAAGAAAAGTACATTTATTAGCCACTCACTAATATTTAGTAAGAAGGTTTGAATGTAGGGCTGATTGCAATGCTTGAACTTTGCATTATCTCCCATGTAAATTAACCCTATCGCCTTGGTAATAATTAACGAAAGAATAGTCGTGCCTATGAGTTCATATAGTTTGGTTGAAAATTGAAGCAGCTCACAAACTTGAAGCTATTTAACTACGATTACAATAGATTAAAATGCAGTGGTAAGCAAAAAATTTTGAACAGTTTCAGGGGTAACGTTATTTTAAAAAATAAGGCTGTTAGTTGTTGTGACCGACGGCTTTTTTTATTTTACTACTTTTATGTAGAGCCAAAATTCGAGAGATTATTTTTTACCAACAATTAATGCATAGATAACATACAGCCAGCCAAGTATACCGTGAATGATGGCCCATAAAATGGATTTGTTGCGGCTCCAACTTATTACAACTGCTATGATAGTTCCCAGGTCCACGCCAGGCGCCAAATAAACAGGTTGGTTGTAGCCATTAACACCTGTGTTGTTGGTGCAGGCAGCAAATAATACAGTTGTTATGAGTAAGAGAATCGTCAATTTTTTCATCTTAAAAATATTTTTATTTTTAAGAGTTAAGATGGAAAATTTTATGCCATCTATTTTATTGAATAACAGCCTCTATAATTTTTATTTGTTCAAGTACTTGTTCTGGTTTCACCAAAAGTTCTTTTCCGTGAACAATTGCTTCGTAGAGATTTTGGAAAAGTGCCTTCCAGTTGCCTGGCAACGTTTCTATATTTTGGGTATGTGGCGCATCTCCTTTTTCTGTATATAGAATACCCTGCTGCGTAGCAGGTTCAATACCAAAGCCGGTATCGCCGGGCTGCATACCCGCCTTTAAATGATCTTCTTGCACATCTATTCCAAACTTTACAAAAGAGCCATTTGTGCCGTGTATAATATAACGTGGCGAGGGTTCCCTTACCAGTAAACTAGATCGTAAAGTAACTTTTAGTTTTCCATAATTCAATTTAATATCAAAAGCATCTTGTATAACAGAATTTTTTCTTTGCGTAAAACTTTGCCCCCAAATATTTTGTGGAATACCAAACAGTGAAATTGCCTGATCTATTATATGCGCACCAAGGTCAAAAATAGTTCCGCTTCCGTCTTCACTCGTCTCTTTCCATTTTTTTATATTTAGCTCAGGTTTATACCGGTTATAGTTTATTTCAAAATTTAAAATTTCTCCTAATCTACCGCTATTCAATAATTTTTTTACGGTCAAAAAATCACTGTCAAACCTTCGATTCTGAAAAACACTTAATATTTTGTTGCTTTCTTTACTGGTCTTTATCAAGTCAATCGCTTCTCTACTAGAAGAAGTAAGCGGCTTCTCTACAAGCACATGTTTGCCAGCTTGCAGTGCAAGTTTAGCGTACGGGTAGTGGGTATTATTTGGAGAGCAAATGCTTACCAGATCTATTGTTTCATCAGCTAAAATTTCTTCTATCGTTTTTGCAACCGTTACTTTTGGATATAACTGCTGAGGATTTTGCGAATTGGATAGAATCATTTTTATGGTAAAATTTGGATTGGCTTCAAAAAGCGGAGCCTGTAAATACCTGCCGGATAATCCAAAGCCAACTATTGCAACATTGATCATATTAAGTTATTAAAGTGTAAAAACAAACTTCTAAATATAGCGATAGGTCGAAATTAACACCAATTATACCAAATACAAAACAAGCCCCTCTGTAGAAACAGAGCGGCTTTAACGATTGCTTGTTATTCGAAACTTTTAAATAATTTTTATTGATATTTGCATATGTCGTACAATGAACTGTGGGCTAAATACAGTTTATTTCATTGTTTTCCTTTTTATACTTTCTTTGTTGTTAGTCGTTAATTTCTACAGTAAAAGTAGAGCGAATAATTTTATGGGTAATGATAACTTTTGCGTTATTTTATTATGCTAAAATTTGTTTTCTTACCTGAAACCTTTTGCAGTACTGATTTCTATAATAATTTATTCATTATGCCCAACAATTTTACCGATACATTATTTCAGTTGGTCCGTTCTTTAGAAAAATCTGAAAAACGGCATTTTAAACTTTATATAAAAAGAAGTTCTGGTAACGAAGACTTAAAGGTTGTGGAGCTTTTTGATGCTTTAGACAAGCTAGATCAATACGACGAAGCTTTGCTTTTAAAAAAATTAAGAACCATAAAAAAACCACAGCTTGCAAATATTAAAGTGCATTTATACAAACAGTTACTTGCCAGCCTCAGGTTGCTTAAGAGTGCAGAAAGTATAGACTTACAGCTTAACGAGCAATTTGATTTTGCACACATTCTTTACAAAAAGGGATTGTTTAACCAGAGCCTTAAAATTTTAGATAAAGCAAAAGAAACTGCTAAGGCAAATAAAAAAGTAAATTTTTTGCTGGAAGCAATAACGCTGGAAAAGAGAATAGAAACGCTGCATATCACTCGGTCTATGCAAACCCGAGCAGAACAATTATCGCAGGAAGTAAATGAAGTGAACGATCGCATAAGCAAACTCACAAAACTTAGTAACCTCGCCATGTTGCTGTACAGTTGGTTTATACAGAACGGGCATGCTAGAAACAGCAATGAAGAAGATAAGGTAGAAAAATACCTGAAGCACCATTTACCCTTAAATGCCTGGGATCAAAATGGCTTTTATGAAAAACTTTTTTTATACCAGAGTTTTAGCTGGTATGCATATATACGCCTCGATTTTTTAATGTACTACCGTTATAGCCAGAAATGGGTCACACTTTTTGAAGAGGATGCGCTGTTGATACGGGTAGAGACCGGTCATTATATTAAAGGGTTACACACATTATTAAATGCACACTTTGTTTTGCGCAATTATAAAAAGTTTAGTGATGTGTTAAACGATTTTGAAAAATTTGCTGCAACAGATAGAGTGAGACTACATGATAATTTTCGTACTCAAGCTTTTACCTACATAAGCAGTGCTAAAATAAACCAGCATTGCATGTTGGGCACTTTTAAGGAGGGTATTGTGCAGGTGCCTTATATTTTGCAGATACTGAAACAGGATGAATTGTTTATTGATGAGCACCGCATAATGGTCTTTAATTATAAAATAGCCAGCCTCTATTTTGGTAATGGCGATCATGCTACCTGTATAGATTATTTGCAAAAAATTATAAACGAAAACATAGGAGGAGAGAGCGATTTGCAGGCATATGCGCGGTTGATGCACTTAATTGCCCACTACGAAATAGGCAACTACGATTTGATGGAATACCTTACGAAATCTGTGTACAGGTTTATGTCAAAAAAAGACAATCTTACTTTGGTGGAAGAAGAAATGTTCAAATTTTTGAGAAAGTCTTTTCACTTTACGCGAATAAAAATGCAGTATGAATTGGAGCATTTTTTAGAAAAAATAAAAATGTTGGAAAACAACAGATACGAAACAAGAACCTTTGCTTATCTGGATCTTGTTTCGTGGCTGGAGGCAAAAGTGTATAAGAAAACAATGAGCGAAATACTCGCCGAGAAACATAAAATGAGCCGTAAACGGAATTACAAGTTGGCTTAAGTTTTTTTATCACTACCTTTTTAAAATTATTTTACTCATTTTTATTCTACAAAAAATGGTTGGGAGTAATTAACTTATGTCCTTTAAAGCCC
>JBJXGJ010000290.1:0-2916 GCA_046153805.1 Ferruginibacter sp.
AAAAAATTTCAACAGCATGTTCAAAAGTTGTGTAATCCGGATAATATTTATTCTTCATTACTTGCTTTTTAAAGTATCGCCATAATCTTTCGATGAGGTTCAAATTTGGACTGTATGGGGGTAGATAAATAAGGTCTATATTGAAGAATTTTGCTGTTGCTTGTACTGTGCTGCTGCGTTGGTATCTGGCGTTATCTAAAATGATACAGATTGTTTTTGCGTGATTATACTGTATCTTAATTTCTTCCAAAAATGCTTCTATAACCTCAGTGCTGCAATTTTCTTCTGTTAGTATAATTGTTGGTTGTAGGTTACAGCATTTATTGCACCAACAATATTTAAGCGTTTTCTTCCTGTATTGGCAAGTACTTGCTTTGTTCCTTCGAGCCCTTTAATTTGCCAGCCATAGTCATTTTCGTTGTTGTGTATCTGGTGCATTGGATCTAAAAACAACATAACTTGTTCTTGGTCATTTTTTGCACATTCGTATAACTCTTCCATCATCCCAATAAAGCATTTTTGTACTTCTACTGAAGGTATTTTACCGGGTATTAATCTTGTTTTTTTATAAGAGCAATGGAGTTTTTTTTACAATAACGGCTAAGCCAGCTATGCTCTATCTCAATACTGTGCTTTGTTTTTAAGAAATGCTGCAACTCTGATAGTTTACTTATCGGCTCAGTCTTTATATGTTTTAAAAGTAAATCCTTTACAGCATCTAGGCTTGAAGGTCGCCTTCCTTCATAATTAAGTTTTGACAACCCATCTAGCCTGCTTTTGTTGAATAATTTTATCCAATCTGTAACGGTATCTATATTAACAGAAAGCATGGAGGCTATTTCTTTTTTAGGGAATTTTTCATACGCTAGCCAAATACATTGGTATCGGCGTAATATTTTGCCATCTTGCTCCGTACGGCGGAGTTTTTTTAATGATACTACTTCTTCTTTTGTCAGATCTATTGAGTAAGCCATAAATATATGTTTGGTTACTAAAGATATAGAATCGGAATTATTTAAGCAAATTAGTATAATACAACACCTGATAAAGAGCCATATCATTTTATGATAATGGTTAAACTTAAAAGAGAGTCCTTCTGCAAACGTTTTTTTTATAAATGTGTGCATCTACCGACATTTTGAGGCAGTTTTATTTTGCTATTTAAAAAATAAGAATGTACTCATTTTAATCGCCTCCGACCATAGATATTGAAAAATGACTGCCAGGCGGATACGAAAAGATAGCCTACAACGAGAGCCAGCAATCCGGGGTTCCTACCTTCATGCCGGAAACGTACTGAGAACAGCCACAACAAATTCCCAACATAAGGTTTGGTTGACTGCCCCAAAACTAAAAAAATCACCAACCCATTCTTTCCCTCAACTTATTTATATGTGCTGTGTGGTGTCTACCGTGCCAAGCGTACATGCCGAGCAAATACCAAAGGGTCATTTGCTTTCCGTATTCAGGGTGCACAACTGTGCGACTCCATTCGGTTTGTTTTATGTTTTTTAGAACATCCAGCATACGTGCATGCAGAGCATACAACAAGGTGATAGAAATGTTTATGGGAACGTTTTTTACATCGCTCAGCTCGGTAAATGCAGTCTGGTCGTAGGGTTTAATGGTTGGGTTGTCTTCGGTGAGCCCAAGCTTAAAACGCATAAAGGCATTCAAATGGCTGTCTGCAACATGGTGTACAACTTCTCGGCTGTTCCAGCCACCAGGGCGATAAGGCTTTTCAAGCTGTGCAGCATCTAAATTTGTAATGGCGTATTCCAATGCTTTGGGCAACACTTCTATATGCAGCAGCCACTCCTGCAATTGCTGCTGAGAGAATGGCAGCTCTGTGTATTTGCCTATTGGGTAACTTAAATCGTCCATGGTTATTTTACTTGCGCCGGTTTTATACCTTCTAAGGTAATTTCAAAAATTAACAGGGCGTTTGGCGTAATGCCCGTGCCTTGTGGCGGGTTTTCTCCATAAGCAAGATCGCCGGGAATGTACACTTTCCAATGTGCGCCTTTGGTCATTAACTGCAACACTTCTGTCCAGCCTCTTATAACACCACCCACGGGGAAAGTTGCTGCCTGCCCACGTTTAAAGGAATTGTCAAACTCCTGCCCATTTATTAAAGTACCTACATAGTTTACGACTACGGTATCTGCCGCCGTTGGTTTGGTTCCGTTTGCTTCACCTGCTTTTAGTACTTCATATTGTAAGCCACTTGGCAATACAATAATGCCGGTGCGCTTTTTATTTATGTCTAAAAAGTTTTGGCATTCCTGCCTTTGCGCATCGCCTTTTTTCTTTGTAAACTCCTGTAGCTTTTGCTGTAGTGTCATGCTTGCCTGGTCTTTTGTAAGTGCTGTTGCAGATTTTGCAAAAATATCGTCCATTGCTTTTGCAAACAACTGGCTGTTTATTTTGGTGGCCCCAGCCTCCTGTAGGCTTTGTCCAATGCTCATACCTGCAGCATAACTAAAACTATCTATTGCATTTTTAAAACCCATGGTTGGTTGGACTATTTTTAGTGCAGGTTTTGCGGGTGCTGGTTTTGCAGGTAAAGGTTTCTTTTGGGCATTTACAGCAAGGAGTGCCATCACGGTTACTACACTCAAAATCAATTTCTTCATATCTATTTTTATTTTTTTTAAGCGATTTTTATAAACACTAAGTGCACAAAGGAAAACATCAACAGCACAAAGTTTTTTTAGAAATTTATTAGTTTTCGAAACTGTTGCAAAAGTAAGCGATTTTTCTAAACACAAAGTGCGCTAAGGAATTATGTTAGGTGCAAGCGTAGGACGACCGACTGAAGGTGCTAATAAAAACTGACAAACCGTAAATAGTATACAACAATCCTGAATTTGTATTAACTAACAACTACTCATTAGCCTGACATTTGCATTATAA
>JBJXGJ010000292.1:0-4744 GCA_046153805.1 Ferruginibacter sp.
GAAAAAGCCAGTTTTGCCCAACTGTACTGAATGCATCGGGCGGTGCTCCTGCCTGTATATCCATATTAAAAATGGTAGGATTGACCCATGCATCCACACTTTGTTTGGCAACGCCAATGGGAAGATCTGCCTTTAAAATAAGTCCTTTCTTATGGGCATACTTTCCTGCGCTTTTTAACTGTAGATGCAAATGATATTGTACAAAATACCAGAATAAGGCAGCATCATAAAATATTCCAGACGGTTGCACAGCATTCTGTATCTTTTCGCAATTATAAATTTTGTACTCACCCCAAAGAGTTGTGTCGGTAGTTTTAAACTTATCCCGCAATACGCAGAATACTGCGTAAGAAACGAGCCATTCCTGATTGGTTTCGAAGAATAAAACAAAATCAGGTTCAACTGTAAATTCATTTTTTACAGATTCAAATAACCTTTTCAATACAGTGATCTTCAGATGAATCACACTTTCATAATCACAATATGTCAGTTCGTTTATCCTCACAACAGTTGATAATTCATCTTCAAGAAGGGTAGCATTTTGTTGCTCCACCATCGTTGCCACGTTAAGATATAAAGGATTTAATGCGAAAGATGAAATGGCCGAGTAAGGATAAGAATCAGCATTGGAATAAGTGGAAATACTATCGTTTACAGGTAACAATTGAATCATCTTCACGCCTGTTATTTCAGCATAATCTACCAGCAATTTAATAGTAGTAAAATCGCCAATACCCCATGTATCATTAGATCGTAAACTAAATACTGGTATATTTATACCTGTTCCTTTCCATAAAAATTCTCTGCAATCAGGTTCAATGTTTATTATATGCAACTCGTTTTTGTCAGGTTGTATATCAAGGATATTATTAGGACCGGGTTCATATGCAACTATACATTTCTTATCAATATCAAAAAAAGCAATTTTAAACTCAATAGGGAAATTTTCTTTAGAGAGATCTAATTTAATGGTTCCTTTATCACTTTTTTTCTTCTTAAATAACAACGGATCTTCATTATTAAAGAAGCTCATTTTTTTTGCACTTCCTGTAATACAAACAAAAATATTAGGACGTAGAAAAGGATAGGAAATATTGAAAACATGAGTAACCTTTTTTGCACGATGCGTTTTGGCAAAACTGTTATTGACAGGTTTAAAAACTTTACAAAAAGGTTTCGTTTTTCTCACACTTATCATTTTAGAAGAAGAGTGAGGTTTATGGTTGATATAAATTGTATTGTCATTACTTACATTAATCGAACAAGTTTGCAAAAGCGTGGATGTTTTAGAAACGGTATCGTCTTTAACGAAAACGCTGAAGCGAAGATTTTTAGGCAAATGTTTAGATGCTATTTTGATACCACCATGCCAAGTGTTGCTATCTTTGAACACAAGGTCAAAAGATAAGATTGCATTTTCCTTGCTTTTGTAAAGTGTTATAAAGACTGTTTCACCGGGCTTGGAAGTATAATCCATTGAGAAGTTTAGCTGCATTTATTTTTTTTTACAATTTATGCTTAAAAATGTTTTGAGTGTACAATCAAACTTTTTAATTAAAAGTCGTTTTTATATTTATTCTCGTTCTATATTTGCACAAACTTTTACAATGGAAACTGCAAAGAAATCTAGGGGAATTTATTGGATACTTTTTTTGATATCAATAGGAGCTTTTTTTGGCGTATATGCTGTGGGCGGTGGTTACTGCTCTTTAATTTTGCCATTTAATGTTACATTTTTTGCTATGGCGCTAGATCTTTTATAAAAATTATCTTTTATTAAAAAACCTGCTTTCATTAACAGGTTTTTTAGTATTCTCTAAGTCTTACTTCACTAAATGTTTACGTCCTAAAAAAAGAGTAACAAAAACCTACAATTAGTCTATTGACAAATTATTTTTATAGTTAATCACTCTAGTAATTTTTTGTTCCATCAGCAATAAATCAACGATGGTTGATACTGTAACAGCTTCAAGTACAACAGGCACGCGGAGTGCAATACACAAATCATGCCTTCCCTTTACCGAGAAATCTTCTATCTCTTCGGTTGATTTATTAAATGTTTGTTGGATTTTTGGTGTAGAAGATGTTGGTTTTATCGCAATCCTAAAAACAATGTCATTACCATTTGTAATACCACCTGCAATACCTCCAGCATTATTAGTAAGGGTCGTTCCTTCTTTATTTTGAATGGCATCGTTGTGTTCTGAACCAAGCATTTTTGCAGCTGCAAAACCGGCACCAAATTCAATTCCTTTTACGGCAGGTATCGCAAACACAGCGTGGCTTAAAAGCGATTCAACAGAATCGTAAAATGGTTCTCCTAATCCTGCCGGTATATTTTTTACCCTGCATTCTACGATACCACCAACACTGTCTCCTAGTTTGATGGCTTTTTCAATTCCCTTTTCAATATCAGCTTCTCCCCCAACCTCTTTTAAAACAGCATTGCAATCAACCAGAGGCAAAAAGTTTTTAAGCACCTTTTTTGCCACTACTCCTGCCGCAACTACACAAACTGTTAAGCGACCACTAAAATGACCGCCTCCTCTAAAATCTTCGAAGCCGCTAAATTTTTGTGAAGCTGTTAAATCTGCATGACCGGGTCGGGGTACGTCTCTCTGTTTTACGTAATCGCCACTTCGTGTATTGTTATTTTCAAAAATAATAGTTAACGGTGCGCCTGTCGTTTTATCGTTAAAAATGCCAGATAAAAAAATTGGGAGGTCATCTTCCTTGCGAGGTGTTGTGCCTTTTTGTGTGCCTCCTTTTCGTCTTTCAATATCTATGGTAAAGTGTTCTGCTAAAAGTGGCATGCCAGCAGGGCAACCGTCTATGGTAATGCCAACGGAAGGACCATGAGATTCTCCAAAAATTGTAACCCTAAATAAATTTCCAAAACTGTTCATACCGTAAAATTATTCTTGAATGGTAGTAATAATTGTTCCTAACTTTTTCATGTCGCTGTAAAACTGCGGATAAGATTTATTAATGGCATCTGCATTTGATATTTCCATGGGGCCGCTGGCACCTAATGCAGCAATAGCCGCGGTCATTGCTATTCTATGATCGTGGTGTGAAGATACAGATGCAGCATTTACTTTACCGCCGGTAATGTGCATTTCATCATTTACAAGCAAAATATCGATGCCCATAGTGCCGAAAATTTGTTGTAAAGTTTCAGCACGATTGCTTTCTTTGGCCGCAAGCCTGTGAGTACCTGTTATAATAGATATTCCTTCGCAATACGAGGCCAAGGCCGCTAATGGCGGAAAAAGATCCGGACAATCTGTTGCATCAAAAGTAAATGCGCTTAAAATTGATTTTCTAATTTCAATGGAATCTTCGCTTTTATTGATATTTGCCCCACAACTTTCAAGCGCTATCATAATTGCTCTATCTGCCTGGGCAGATTCTTCATCCAGCCCGCTCACTGTTACACTACCTGCAATAGCACCTGCAACCAATAAAAAAGAAGCACTGCTCCAATCACCTTCAACTGTATATTCAATTGTGGCGGTTTGTAAAGAAGGTGGGCATATTGTAAAGCACTCATAATTTTGGTGGGTGATGTTGTAACCAAACTTTCTCATTACATCTAACGTAAGATCTATATATGGTTTACTTTTCAATTCGTTTACAAGTATTGTTTCCGTTTTGGTTGCAGCTGCTGCAAATGCAAACAGCAGCCCGGTTAAAAATTGTGAACTTAACGAACCGTCAATGTGTATAGATGCGGGTCTCAAAGGCCCTTTAATCAACAAAGGCAAATACCCATTTTTCGATTCTATTTGCACATGAAGTTGAGGAAACACCTCATCAAAAAAATTCATCGGCCTCTTGAGTAAACTACCTGTGCCGGTAAGTGAAATAGGCTGACCAGAAAGTGCTGCAATTGGTGCAAACATTCTGAATGATAAGCCACTTTCTCCACAGGATAGTTCATCTTCTTTAGGCTTACTATTTGCCGAAAATCCATCCGATGTTATCGTAATTTTACTTTCTTCTATTTTAACTAGCGCGCCTAAGCATTTAATAATACTAAGAGCAGCTTTGTCATCATTGCTTATTCCGGCATTATAAATATAGGTTGTCCCTCCGTGCAGTAAAGCAGCAGCACACGCTCTTTGCATACTGCTTTTGGAGGACGGTGCCGGCAAAATTCCTGCAATCGGCGATGGGGAAACGCTAACCTTCATTAAAAAGTCTGGTCTAAAAGTGATTCAATGTTTTGAAAAGAAATTTGCTTCACAGAACCCTCACCAATATGGTTTAGTAATACGAAATTAATGGCTTCACCTTTTCTCTTTTTGTCTTTTTCTAGCAAATGTAGCACTTGGGCATTGTCCATTTTTTGTGCAATAGGTAAGTCATATTGTAGTAGTAATTTTTTTAAACGCAAGACTGCTTGGCTATCAAAATTATTTATTTCTTCTGAAATCTTTGCAGCTATAACCATACCTATACTTACTGCATGCCCGTGCGGCAAATTGTACAAGTTTTCAATTGCATGGCCAAATGTGTGTCCAAAATTTAGTTGAAACCTGTCTGCTTTTTCAAACTCATCAGCCACCACAACATCCGTTTTTATAGCAACATTTTTTTCAATTAATGATGCTAAAGCTTTCCTGTCGTTTAAATAATAATCAATTGTATGTTTTTCGAGGTCATTAAACATCTCCTCATCTTTTATGCAAGCATGTTTAATTATTTCTGCAAAACCATTAACA
Source organism: Ferruginibacter sp. (assembly GCA_046153805.1). Taxonomy (GTDB): domain Bacteria; phylum Bacteroidota; class Bacteroidia; order Chitinophagales; family Chitinophagaceae; genus Ferruginibacter. The sequence continues at coordinate 4,728 of JBJXGJ010000292.1, forward strand.
AACTCCGCCCGGGGTAA
>JBJXGJ010000293.1:0-8636 GCA_046153805.1 Ferruginibacter sp.
ATACCCGCCGACTTTATCAAAAATACTTCCTCTGCTAAAACGATGTCGGTGCAACTTTACCAGGTTCATTCTCAACTGCGCAAAAAACAGTTCATCAAATTTTAACCTTCGCAATGCTAACTGATAATTTTTTTCGGATGATGGAAAGTGAATTTGCTTATAGGAATCGAAACGGCCCATTAATTTGTAGTGTTCAATAATATTTTGTGGAAGATTTTCCGGTATATCGTTTTGGGTAATTCGGGTAAAAACCTCTTGAGTAAACTTTCCGATATTGTTACCATTTATGCCTCTCGATTTTAATTTTTCCGTGCAGGGGTAAATTGGCTCGAGGCTTGGTTTACCAGCTAGTTTTTGCGGAGAAAAATTTTCAATTTCGGGATGTGCAATCTGTGGCGTGCCCATAAAAAAACTAAGCTTTCCAAAAAGCAAATATTGCTGGCCTACATGCAATATTTTTTCCACATGGTTTATACCCTGAAACCAAACGAGTTCGATAACGCCAGTGTTGTCATTTAGTCTTCCCACAAGTCTTTTGCTTCGGCCATCGCCCAACAAATCCAGGCTTAGTAATTTGCCTGCCACGTATGCATAATCATCGTTCGTAGACAAAGCTGCAATTGTATCTACCTGTGTTTTATCTACATGCCTAAAAGGAAAATGATTAATAAAATCGTTGTATGTATGAATACTGAGTTCTTTGCGCAAGAGTTCTCCTCGTTGTACAGAAATACCTGTGAGGTATTCGATGGGAGTTTGTAATATGTTTGGAAGTGTATTGATGTAACAAAGATAATAGGCATCTATCAAGATTTCCCTAGCATTTGCGTCGCCTCACAAAAAAATACAGGTAATTAATTTGTTGCATTGTTCTTAAGACGATGACTGTATTAATCAAAAATGTATAAAGATGGATAAGTTACAAAAGTTAGAATTGATGGATAAGATTTTGAGAGAATTGGATGATCTTAAACACAGCCAAACATCCGTGCTCAAAAAAATAGCTCAAATAGACGTAGACAATATAACCCTTGGCGTTGCTTTGCTCGAAAAAAAACTACCCGATATTCACGAAGAAGTTGACTCAAGTGTGCAGATAGTTAAAGCGTTGCAAGAAGAATTTCAAACACACAGGGATAAGTTTTACACCGATAATAAAATTGCGGATTTGGTAGATTCTACTGTATAAAGAACGCCTACGGACCGCAAATGACCGACCACCTTTTGATACCGATGCAGAAAATTAAGACCGTATGATGGAGATTGACAACTCATCATTTACAATTCATTTTTCTATTTCTGCACGGTTTTTTTCTTCCCGAAATCCCCTCTCCCTTTCCCATTACCACTTCTTTTAACAGACGAAACATTGTACTCTGGCTGCTCGCCCAAGTCTTCTGGTATTGCACATTTCAATACTTCTTTACCAATCAGTTTTTCTATCTCGGCAAATTTTCTTTGCTCTTTTACGTTTATTAAAGTGTAGGCGGTTCCATCTGCTTCTGCCCTTGCAGTTCGCCCAATACGGTGCACATAATCTTCACCGTCGTGCGGCACATCAAAATTTATTACAAGATCTATATCATCAATATCAATACCACGGCTTAAAATATCTGTAGCTACCAATACATGCATTCTTCCACTTCGGTACATACTTAGCGCATTTTCTCTTTCTTCCTGCTCTAAATCGCTGTGTATTTCTCCGGCATTTATGCCGTTGCGTTTAAGATCTTTGGTAAGCTGTTTTACACTCAGCTTACTGCTGCAAAAAACCACCACCATTTTAAAGTCCTTGTGTTTAAGCAAGTAAACAATCAACGGAATTTTTTGCTGGTCGTGTACCACGAAAGCAAACTGTTTTATTTTTTCCGGTGGTTTGCTTAACGATATACTAATCTCTTCAGGATTATTTAAAATCGTTTTTGCCAATGTGCGAATTTTTGGCGGCATGGTAGCAGAAAACAGTAAGTTCTGGCGTTCTTTTGGCAAATGCTGTAGGATAAAATCAATATCATCATAAAAACCCATGTCCAACATTCTGTCTGCCTCATCTAACACTAAATATTTTAGGTTATCAAGCTTTACGTATCCCATTTTTATATGACTCATCATTTTGCCGGGTGTGCAAACCACAATATCTGCCCCCATGGTGAGTGCTTTCTTTTCCTGTACAAAAGCGTTGCCATCGCCGCCGCCATAAATAGCTATTGAACTTATAGAGGTAAAATAAGATAACCCTTCTAAATGTTGGGAAATTTGAATGGCCAGTTCTCTTGTAGGCACAATGATCATAGCTGTTATGCTGCTTGCATCATGTAGTGTTCCTAAAATATTATTTATTAGTGGTAATAAAAATGCTGCCGTTTTTCCTGTACCAGTTTGTGCCGACGCTATAACATCTCTACCTTCAAGTATGTGTGGAATAACCTGTTCCTGCACTGGAGTTGCTGTGTCGTAGTTGGATGCTTCAATTCCCTCAAGTAGTCGTGCATCAAATTTAAATTCTGTAAACTTCAATTTTTATTGTAAAGGTACGAAAAGCGGCTTCAATAATAAATTTGAGACGGAAGTAAAGTCAATTTTACAATTCACCAATTTCTTTATCCGTTAATCCAGTAAAATCTGCGATATCTTTTGCAGCTAATCCTTTTTGCTTCATATTTTTTGCTATCTCTAATTTACTTTTCAATTCACCTTCTAATTTACCTTCTAATTTACCTTCTAATTTACCTTTCCTTTCTCCCTCCAATTTACCTTTTCTTTCTCCCTCCAATTTACCTTTCAATTCACCTTCTAAAAAACCCGCTAACATTCCTTCTCTCTGGGCAGTTTCCATTGCGTAATCGAATGTATTTTTGTTATCTCTAAATACTTTTAAACTGTATTCGTAACTGTCGAGCTCTGCGTCATCAAACTTGGCAAGCTCTGCCTTTTCAAATGCCTGCGTAAAAACTGCATCTTTAAAAATTGCCGGTATGGTTTCAAAATCTTCTAAGTGTTTTATAAAATATAACCATTTATCAAGCCTTGTTTCCAATTCAGTTTCTGCCATATTAAAATTTGGCATTTCTAGATATATAAAAGTTAACTTATCATAAAAAATTTTGCCGTGCTGGTTTTTTAATTTAATTGTATGAACGACCTCACTTTTCTCAGGTTCGTTTTCATAATCATCAAATGTAAAATCTAAAATACCAATACAGTAAACTGCTTTTAAATTAAAATTCCACTCACCTTTTTCTGCCTGTTCTTTTATCGGAAAAGTTGAATAGTAAATAGTTCGTTCAATGAAATAATTTTGTTTTGCTTTTTGTAGCTCAACAATAAATTTTTCTCCGTTTTCATTTTCGCAATAAATATCATAAACCGCTTTTCTTTCAAGGTCAGTTCTCCCAAGTTGTTCTCCGTTTTTAAATGAGAGATTAACGATCTGGTTTTTTTGAGGCAATAGTGCATTCAAAAAATCAATAAGCAAAGGCTTACTTGCTTCTTCACCAAAGATTTTTTTAAATCCAAAGTCTGTAAATGGGTTTATATATTTTGCCTTCATATTAACTTATAACAATACAAAACTACTGTTTTTGTAGAGATGTTTAATACTTCGTGCCGCTAATCATTTCCCCCTCCAACCCATCAACCCCACACTGCAGCCATTGCAAATAATCTCTTGCTGATGGTGTATAGGCGGCCGGGTGAGATAACAATTCTTCCTTAGTATTTAGAATGGCGTACAGCGGCTGCGAATTTTCCTTAAAATTTTCTGTTTCAAAAGTGGACCATTTATCCCCTACTGTTCTGATTTTTCTTTCTGTTCCATTTTTGCTGGTGTAAACAAATTGTTGGGCAGAAGGCAACAGCTTCTTATCATCTACGTACAATGAAATGACGATGTACTTTTCTCTTAATAATTTATACACTTTCGCATCTGTCCAGATGTTTTCTTCCATGCGCCTGCAGTTTACACAAGCGTATCCTGTAAAATCGAGCAATATTAATTTGTTTTGTTGCTTTGCCATTTGCAGCCCGGTTTCATAGTCTTTTGTGCAATTTAAATTTAAAATACAATCATTTTCTTTTGCATAAATGCTATACCAAAGTGGCGGCGGAAAACCACTGATTAATGAAAGGTTTGCATACTTTGTATTGGTAACTCCGGGCGTAATGTACAAAGTAAATACCGTTGCAATTGTTGCCAAAATGATTCTTGTAATTGATAACTTTCTAATAGGCGAGTCATGTTTAAAATTAATCAATCCCCATAAATAAAGAGAGAGCAACACGCCAACGATGATCCATATTCCAATAAAAATTTCTCTTTTTAAGATTCCCCAGTGCATTACCATATCTGCATTTGATAAAAATTTAAATGCAAGCCCTACCTCTAAAAAGCCAAGTACCACTTTTACCGTTGTGAGCCAGCCGCCACTTTTTGGTAAAGATTTAAGCATACCGGGAAACAAGGCAAACAATGCAAATGGCAATGCCAATGCAAAACCAAAACCTCCCATGCCCGCTGTAAGTTGCATGGCGCCGCCATCTGCAGTAAGCGAACCTGCAAGAAGCGAACCTAAAATAGGACCTGTACACGAAAAAGAAACCAGTGCTAACGTAAGCGCCATAAAAAATATTCCTACTACATTTCCTGCGCCTGATTTACTGTCTGATTTATTTGTAAAAGAAGCAGGCAATGTAATTTCGTACAGCCCAAAAAATGACAAAGCAAAAATGATAAAGATGATGAAGAACCCAACATTGAGGTAAACATTCGTAGAAATATTGTTTAAAATATCGGGGTTAAGGTTATCCAGCAAATGAAAAGGAAGGCTCAGTAAAATGTAAATGAAAAAGATAAAAAAGCCATAAAGGAAGGCGTTTCTTATGCCTGACTTTTTGCTTTCTGCTTTTTTGGTGAAGAAAGAAACCGTGAGGGGTATCATAGGAAAAACGCAGGGCGTAAGCAATGCAACAAGTCCACCTAAAAAGCCTAAAATAAACAAGGACCATAAACCTTTGGAAGCTACTTTTTCTAATGATGTGGAAGAAGATGTTTTACAATCAGTAACCGGCTTTTCTATGTTGATAGACGGAATTAGGATCCTGTTAGATACAACAGCCAACTGCTTTTCACCAGTCATTATAATTACCGTATCGGATTCCGGGAAAAAAGATTCTAGTGAACCCACCTCATAATTTACCTGTAATTCAATGCTGGAAGGAACCGTACCTCCAACATTTATAAGTTGGGTAAAAACGATGCTATCAGCAACGGTTTGCAGTTTTCTTGCCCAAACACGGTCGTCATTTAAAGTGCCGGGGGTTAGTATTTGCAGTTCTTTGAGTGTTATGGCACTGTCTTCTTTGCTTACTGTAATGCCAGATATTTCTGAAGCAGCATCGGATGCCGAATACACATGCCAGTCATTTTTTATTACCCCAGTAAATTTTATTTTATAAACGCCGTTGCTTATTTTTTCAGCAGCACTTTTCCATTTTACAATAATACTATCCTGTGCTTTTAAGGAAAAAGAAATAGCTGTAAAAATCAAGCAAACGATCAACCCATTTTTAATAAAACGCATACAATAAACTTTATAAAAAATCCCAACTGAAATGTTGGGAGGTGAGATTAAACCTTTCTAATTATTTATGATTTAGGATCTATTTTTATAGCAAAGGGAACATCTTTTGGCGGCAAACATTTTTTATCGTTACAAACCATGTAAGTAATTTTTCCTTTTGCAATGGTATTCACAGCCGATTTTAATTTTATTTTCTGTACAAAATCAACCTTGTTACCGTAGTATTTTAGGTTCATCCCAAAATTCTTATCGTATTCTTTTTCAAGTTTACCAAGCTCTACAACTTTACCATCTGTTTTCACCAGTGGATTTTTATCAAAAGCAAAAGATGTAGGCACAGGTCCATCTCCGCTTATGTCTTGAGAATAAATATGCCACTTAGGTTCTATCACAGCCGTCATATGTAATTCGTAAACATCACCCTTAATTTTTTTAGCCGTATAAGTCCACTTTACGGGGTTTTCCATTTGAGCAAATGCTGCGGCAAAAAAGAAAAACGGAAGAAAGAAAAGTATTGTTTTTTTCATGTAACTATTTTTGGAACACAAAGTTATTTGGTATAAAACAAATACGATGTTAAAAAGTAAAACTTACATTTTACTATTTTAATTAGGCAAAAATTTCACTACCAATCTTTAGTAAATCATAAAACACTGTTTTACCATCAACGTTCCCCAGGGCTTCGCTACAGGCTCTTTCAGGGTGAGGCATCATACCAAACACATTACCGGCCTCATTTTTTATGCCTGCAATATTATTGGTTGTACCATTAGGGTTGTGGTCATCGTGTACACTTCCATCGGCATGGCAATAGCGATAAATAATTTGTTTGTTTTGTTCTAGCTTATGCAACACTTCATCAGGTGCATAATAACGACCCTCACCATGTGCAATGGGTATCATTAATGGTTCCGCATTTTCGTCATTGGTATTTTTAATGAAAACATTTTTGCAGATAAACTGCTGGTTGGCGTTTGCCAAAAGCACACCCGGCAATAAACCACTTTCGCATAATATTTGAAACCCATTGCATATACCCAACACTTTTCCCCCACTGTTGGCAAACGGTATCACGCTCTGCATCATCGGGCTAAAACGAGCAATAGCACCGCAGCGCAAATAATCCCCATAACTAAAACCGCCGGGCAGCACAATACAATCTTCTGTTGTAAACATAGAAAGATCACTGTCTTTGTGCCAGAGTTGTATTGCTTCCTGCTGCAAATCATTTTGCAAAGCTTCTACCATATCTCTATCGCAATTAGAACCGGGGAACATTACTACGCCAAATTTCATTGGTGGAAGTTTTTATTTTGAATGGCAAAATTAATGGTTTTGGGGTAAAAGGGGGCAGGAATAGGTTTTAGACGATTGATAGATAGTTAAATTAAATTTCTTTCATAGCTTTTTTCATTGAAGCCAATATGAAATTAAAAATCGGGAGAATAGTTCTCAATAAGATTAATGTCTAAATTTTCAATTCCTAATAAATATTAATCGTAATCCATTAAATATTCTATCGCTCAATTTTAAATCCTCTGTTATTATTTCTGCTTTGGCAGATAAACTCTCGTGGTATTGAAGTTGCCTTTTGTAATTGGTTAATAAGCCATTTGGTAACAAAACCCTGGCTGTAAAACCGCTGTCTGTTGCTACTTCAGCAATAAAATCAAGTTTACCAGTTATTGTCCCAAACTCCTGAAAAGGATATGCCGGCAATTTCAAAATTACCTTTTCTCCCTTTTTAATTTTGCCAAAGTTTGTTTGAGGAATAAAAATACTTGCATAGTAGAGCGTATTTTGTGGATTTACAAAACATACCGTCTGCCCTTGGGTAATCTGCATATTCTCCTCAATAAAATTGTTGAAAATAATTTTCCCTGAAAGTGGAGCTACCAATAAATAGTTGGTTTTCCATTCGTTTAGTTGAGATTTTAAGGTGTTTAATGCCTGTAAGAAAATTCCTTTTTGCTGCGCAATATCATTTTCCAGTTGGGCTATTTCTTTTTCTTTTTCATGTTTGCTACTTTCATTGTTTATTATAGAAGCATTCATTTGTGGAATTGTCATTGCTTTTGTTATCAACTTACTCTTTTCATTTCTAAATTCTACATCTGCTATTACTCTGTCGTTACTTAATGATTTGCTGGCAGCAAAATTTTGATCAGCCAAACTTAAATCTTCTTCCTGCATGGTTTTTTGCTCGGCTAAATTTGTATGAAGTTTTTGCAAAAAAATGATGTCTGCCTGTAACATATTTTTCTTTCTTAAATAATAGCCCGAAGAAATGTATTGACGAAAAGTTGAAAAAGCCTGCATAAAAAGCTGGTAAGATGGTTGCACCTCGCCAAGGTTTTTGTAACTATTCGTTATAAAGTAGGGTAACCGTTCCGTATTGCTTTCTGTTACTTTTTGTAGAGTATCTATGAGGTTTGCTAAAGAAATTACCTCATAGTGAGCTGCTGTGCTTTCTATAAAACCAATAATATCATTTTGATCAACAAACTGTCCTTCTTTTACAGATAGCTTTACCAGCCTTCCCTCTGTTTTAGCCTTAATCTCTTTTGGAGCGTTTACAGAAACTAGAGTGGCATTAGCATTTACTACATCGGGATAATTTATAAAAAAAGTGGCACCCAATAAAACGACAATTATTACAAGGAACAGCACAATCCCCTTTCTTACAATCCAGCTAGGCTTTTGAGAAATAATTTCCTGTACTTCGGTAGAAAGTATTTTAATATTTTCGTTACTAGTTGAAGTGAATGTTGTACTATTAATTATTTCAGGCATAAATATTATATTTGACTAAATTATTTGTTATGAAAGTGCAAACACTTATAATAGAAAAAAAACGCTTCGCATTAATTCCCGAGCAGGAATATCTTAACATGAAAGAGGATATAGCTGATTTGAAAATTGTTTTTAAACGCCGAGATGAAAAAGGGCTAGAAGCTAAATTATTTTTTGATAAACTTAGAAAAGTAAAAAAATAATTTTCGTGACGTATACCATTATTATTAAAAAAAGTGTATAGAAACAGATTGCCGCTATTGG
>JBJXGJ010000295.1:0-7287 GCA_046153805.1 Ferruginibacter sp.
GCAAATATGTTTATTTTGGGCGCTTATGTCTAACAAAACTTAAAACCAAAAGTTGAATACCGTTCCAATTTATAGGGGGTTAAGCCAAAAAATTCATGAGCTAAAATATATTTATTGCAAAATAAGCAATTGTACACCGTATAAAATTTGTTGAGATTGAAAGAAATGGTTTTTACAAAACGAGGCTGTCTCATTAACAAAGAGAGATGACATCTTTTAAAAAGATGTCATCTCTAACTTAAACGTTGGTTTACTTTTTAGGTGTAAGTACACTTCTTTCATTCTCGCGTTCTGCCAGGTTTTATATTTTTGCAATTAAATTTTTAAATTAAATTATTACAAACCACGTCTAATACTTCCCCCACCACCTCAGAGTTACTTACCCACTCACCCCAGACGGATGATCTTAGATTGCAGCTATCCTTGCGTGTTGAACCGCCACGAGGCTTAGAATCAAATTACAACATGGTATCCAAATAAAAGTTTTCAACCTTTTTACGTGCCCATGCAGTTTTTCGCAAAAATTTTAAAGAAGAATTTACACTTGGATTTGTTTTAAAACAATTGATGTTTATTTCGGCAGCCAGGTGTTCCCAACCAAAATGATTTACCAATTCTGTAAGCAAATTTTGCAGCGTTTTACCGTGTAATGGATCGTTGGAAAGCATATATAAATTTACAATAAATGTTTTTTGCAGACGAAAATTTAACTGCAACAAAAAATACCCGCTCGTAATCTAAATGACTTGCCTTTTTGAACTTTACAAGTCAGGCAATGTTTCATAGGCTTTACCCAATTTTTCCGGTTCAAAAACTATTTTAAAGTTTTAAGTTAGAAATGACATCTTTTAAAAGGAGTTAGAGATGACATCTTTTAAAAAGATGTCATCTCTTTTTGGGGTTATTACAAAATTTGACTTTAAAAACATCGCTTTTTCGATACCATTTTCTGATACAGTCATATAAAAAATGCGAAAACATTTCGCATGTTTCCGCATTTGGTGGAGAATATCGGATTCGAACCGATGACCTATAACATGCCATGCTAGCGCTCTACCAACTGAGCTAATTCCCCTTTAAACGATTGCAAATATAATTTTATAAACTTACCATCCAAAAAAAACTCCGAAACAATTTCGGAGCTTATAACTTTCAACTTTAACCCTTTCTACTTTCTTAATCTCCCCAAACCTCACCCTTTCCTTCCAACCATTTGTTTACAAGATCATTGGTAATAGATTTTGGACGCTCCAAAGGAAAGCCAAAAGCCCTGTCCCAGCAAAGACTTGCAAGCACACCAAGTGAACGCGAAACACCAAATAGCACAGTATAAAATTCATACTCATTCATACCATAATGTACTAGCAAAGCACCGCTATGCGCATCAACATTGGGCCATGGGTTTTTAATTTTTGCCTTGGAGCTAAGTATTGGCGGCACTGCATCATAAATATTCCAAACGGTTTGCACCAAAGTATCATCAGGCATGTGCTTTTTTCCAAATTCCATTTGTGCTGTAAAACGAGGATCTGTCTTTCTTAAAACTGCATGACCATAGCCTGGCACCACTTTTCCATCGCTCAACGTTTTTTCTACGTACTCGGTAATTTGTTCTTTTGTTGGTGCATCACTTCCTATTTGCTCCCGCAATTCAAATATCCATTTTATTACTTCCTGGTTTGCCAAGCCGTGCAAGGGCCCTGCAAGACCGTTCATACCCGCAGCAAAACTTAAATAGGGATCACTTAAAGCCGAGCCTACAAGGTGAGTTGTATGTGCTGAAACGTTGCCTCCTTCATGGTCTGCATGTATCGTCATGTAAAGGCGCATTAACTCCTTAAAGCCTTCATCTTCGTAGCCCATCATGTGTGCAAAATTTCCTGCCCAATCCAGCAATCCATTAGGCTGAATATGTTCTCCACCTTTGTATTTTCTTCTGTATATGTAGGCGGCTATTCTTGGCAAACGTGCAATAAGATCCATACTGTCGTCAAAAGTAGCTTCCCAATAATCTTTTTTATTCATGCCCTTTGCATATTTTTTTGCAAACTGGCTTTCTGTTTGTAAAGCCATGATAGCTACCACAAACTGCGTCATTGGGTGGGTACTTATCGGCAAGGCTTCGATTGTTGCAAACACGTGGTTTGGCACATGGCTTCGGCGCTGCCAAACACTGGTAAGGTGATGTACATCATCTTCTGTAGGCAATTCTCCCACGAGCATCAAATAAAACAACCCTTCGGGTAATGGCTCTGAACCACCTGGAGGCTTTGGTAATTTTTCCTGTAGTTCAGGAATAGAGTATCCTCTAAAACGAATACCATCCTGCGCATCCAGCAACGATGTTTCTGTAACAAGGCCTGTAATACCACGCATACCCTGATACACCTGCGCAAGTGTAACCTCGCCTATTTTTTTATCACCATGCTCTTTCAGCATTTCCTTCATTTCTGCGCCAACTATATCTGCTTTTGCTTTAAACCTATCTTTTATTATGCCCATTTTTAAAATTATTTTAGTGAAAAATTAAAATATTGTGAAGTGAAATTTACTTGTTGTTAAAGAACAATTTTAATTGCAAAAAATTAAGTGCCTAAATTTACGGCGTGAAGTTTTGTTAAACAAATGAATTAAAAGAAATTTACAATAACTTATAATCTTTAAGGGCCAACAAAAAATTACTATTTATTTTGATGCTCGTCTATAAAGGTAGAACGCAAGTATCCCAAAAATTATATTGGGTAACCATGCTGCCAGCAAGGGAGTAAAACTACCTTTTGTGGCAAATACCACAGAAAACCTGCTAAAAAGTATATATGTCATACTAAGAGCGACACCAATAGCAATATGTGCACCGCTGCCTCCCCTTACTTTGCGGGAAGCCAGCACTGCTCCGATAACGGTGAGAATTAATACAGATGCAGGAATAGCATCTCGATTGTAACGTTCCACCAGCAGCGTATTTACTGTATCAGATTCTCTTATCCTTTCCATTTTTATAAAGGCTTCTAAATCTGGAGTGCTCATTTGGTCTTTTAAATAGTCGTCTTTTCGAAGATCTATGGGTTTAAAGTTAAAATTCATGAACTTTGAAGGGAGTTTTAACACTGTTTCATTTATTTGATTAAGGGTACGCTCGGTAACGTCTGTAAGTTTCCATTTTTTTGTAGCAGTATCCCAGTTAAAATTAGCAGCTCTTAAATTGTATAATAATTTATTTTGAGAAAATCGTTGTATAAAAAAGCCATTTCCGGTTTTAGAAATGGTATCATATCCCCTTATACCTACGTAGCTGTTTTGGTCTAATTTAAAATAAAGATTTTGCTTATAAGTAGTATTGTTAAGACCGGCAATGCTATTACCATTTACATATCTTTTTTCAAAATCACCCCATTTCTTATTTGCTTTTGGTACTACATATTGGTACCCAAGCCATAGAACAGCAGCCAAAATAAAACCACCTGCAAGAAAAGGTCTTAAAAAACGATTGTAGCTAGTACCGCTGCTCAATATTGCAATCACTTCTGACCTGCCAGCCATTTTAGACGTAAAAAATATAACCGATATAAATACAAAAAGAGGAAACAGCAGGGCATCTATTCTTGGTATAAATCCAAAATAATAATCTACCATTATGCGATAAGCAGATAAATTAGACTTGGCAAAATTGTCTGTTTTTTCGCTCATATCAACCACAACTACAATGGCGGTAAATAATATAATACAAAAGAAAAAAGTAGTGAGGTATCTGGTTAAGATATATTTATCAAGTATTTTCATACGGGGCGAAAGTTACAAATAAAGAGCAGCCTGATTGTGCATTTTTACCTAGATTAGCTTCTTTATTTTTTAATAATTATATTGCAATACTAGTACCAGTCTCATTGTATTGCTGCAATTGCTTTCGCAGCAAGCCACCCGGTTGTCCATGCGTTTTGAAAATTAAAGCCGCCTGTTACACCGTCAATGTTTATTATTTCACCTGCAAAAAATAAATGCTTTTGTAATTTACTTTCCATGGTATTTACATTTATTTCTTCTGTAGCTATTCCACCGGCAGTTACAAATTCTTCTTTGAAAGTAGTCTTGCCACTGATTTTAAATGTGTGAGCACAAATATTTTTAATTAATACATTTTGTTCTTTTGCCGGTAAATCTGCCCATCTCATTCCTTCTTTTATACCACTTTCATCAATTAGAAATTCCCATAGCCTTGCCGGCAGCAGAAAAGGGTTTTTGTTTTGCATTTTTGATGATGCCATGTCAAATCTCACTAGCTGCATTTTTTGTTTTAGCGTTATCTCATTGTATTGTGGTAACCAGTTTATAATTGTGGTAAACTCGTAATTTTTGTCTGCCAAAATAATAGCTGCGTATGCCGACATTTTTAGCACTGCAGGCCCACTAAAGCCCCAGTGAGTTATTAACAGAGGACCGTTGGTTTCAAGTTTTTCTCCGGCTATTTTCACCTGTACATCTTCTACAGTAACCCCCATTAATTTTGTAATATTATTTAACGGCATATTAAAAGTAAACAAAGATGGAACTGGAGGCAGTATATTATGGCCGTACCTTTTCAGCCAAATGGCATTGGTCTGTTTCATAAATCCACCTGCTGCAACACACACGTAATCAGCTCTCATATTTTTATCATTTCCGGTCGTAAGCAGCCAACTATTATTTTCTAACTGCAGGTCTGCAACATCAACACTCATTTCAATCTTTACATGATACTTTGCAGCTTCCTGCAAAAAACAATCGATGATGGTTTGCGAATTATTTGAAACAGGAAACATTCGTCCATCCTTTTCTGTTTTCAATTCTATTCCTCTTTCGTTAAACCAATTAATAGTATCGGTTGTAAAAAAGTGATGAAATGCTTTTTTTAGAAACGAAGAGCCACGTGGGTATTTTTTTACCATTTCGGCAATGCTCACGCAATTATGTGTAACATTACACCTGCCTCCACCGCTCACCTTTACCTTGCTTAGGAGTTTGCCCGTCTTTTCTAAAATAACCACTTCCAAATTAGGTTGTAGTCTTGCAGCATTTATCGCACAAAAAAAGCCTGCTGCACCGCCTCCGATTACAACAAGCTTTTTTTTATTCATTTATATGATATTTATTAAAATTATCAAAGCTTACAAGTCGTTTTTCCGCATCAATCCATTATCTATCGCCATAACTCCAGCTCAAATTAATATTCTTTCTTTCAGCCGCCTCAATTTCTTCAAATGAACTTAAAATGTCAGGACCGGCTTTCGTAACATGTACATCATGCTCAAAGTGAGCAGATGGCTTGCCATCTTTGGTTAAAACAGTCCAGCCATCTTCAAGGTGCAACACCTCCTTAACGCCCATGTTTATCATCGGCTCTATGGCGAGTACCATTCCATCTCGTAATTTTTCTTTGCTGCCTCGCTTACCATAGTTAGGCACTTGTGGATCTTCGTGTAATTTTCTACCAAGCCCATGCCCTACCAAGTCCCTAACTACCCCATACCCATGTTTCTTTTCAGTATGTTCCTGTATGGCATAGGCTATGTCACCAATCCTATTACCCTGTCTGGCCTTATCAACACCACAATAAAGCGATTCTTTAGTCACCCTTAGCAACTGCTTTACCTCTTCGTTAATTTCACCAATGGCGTAGGTATAAGCACTGTCCCCATGAAAACCGTTTTTAAAAATACCAATATCGAGAGAAATAATATCTCCATTTTTTAACGGATTATTTGAAGGGAAACCATGAACAACAGCATTATTTACAGAAATACACGTGGCGTACATAAAACCATTGTAATTCATAAATGAGGGAATGCCACCGTTGTCATGTATAAACTCCTCCGCCAGATTATTTACCTGCATGGTTGTCATACCCTCTTTGAGCTCACCCGCAACCAATGCATGTGTTTTGCCAACAAGCAAACAACTGTGCCTCATTATTTCAATTTCGTCTTTTGTTTTATAGTGTATCATTAATATATTAAGAGTAAAAGAAACCCCAACGAAATATCGTCAGGGTTTAAAAATATAAATTCAATAGAAAATTATATGCCGGATGTAACTGCCTGCCGGCCCTGCATTCTTCCACTAGTCATTAACCCATCGTATTGACGCATTAAAAGTTGTGTTTCTATTTGCTGAAGGGTATCTAAAACCACACCAACCATAATTAATAATGAAGTACCCCCAAAGAAATTTGCAAAGTTAACCTGCATTCTAAAAACTAATTGAAACAAACCGGGAAGTATACCAACAAAGGCTAATAAAATCGCACCTGGCAATGTAATCCTATCCATTATAGTACCAATATAATCTGCCGTAGGTTGCCCAGGCTTCACACCGGGAATAAATCCATTGTTTCTCTTTAACTCGTCAGCCATTTGCTTAGGGTTAAAAATTAACGCCGTATATAAGAAAGTAAAAGCAATTACTGCAACCGTATAAATAAGCATGTACCATAAATTGGTATGATCACTTAAAAAAGCTTTGTTAGAACTATTGCCTAAGCCTATTACAAAACCGATAAAGAACAAAATAGCTTGTGCAAAAATGATTGGCATTACCCCTGCAGCGTTCACTTTTAACGGCAGAAAATTACGTGCACCACCAAATTGGCGGTTACCAACAATTTGCTTTGCATAGTTAACCGGTACTTTTCTTGTACCCTGCACCAACATAATTAATCCCATTATAATTGCTATCAAGAAAACGAACTCAATTAACATCAACAAAAGACCGCCTGCGCCCATCGTTATCCGGGAATTAAATTCTTCACTAACTGCTTGTGGTAAACGAGCAAGTATACCAACCATTATAATGATAGATGTACCGTTACCTAAACCTTTATCAGTTATTTTTTCACCTAGCCACATTACGAACAATGTACCCACCGTTAAAATTACAACTGTAGAAATCCAGAAGAAATTCCCGTAAGCTGGGATTAACGCTTCTACGTTACCGGGACTTTTTAGATACCCGATGTAAGCTGCTGCTTGAAAAGCAGTTACAGCAACAGTGAGGTAACGGGTCCATTGGTTAATCTTCTTTCTCCCACTTTCACCCTCCTTTTGCACTTTTGCCATTTGGGGTACCAAAATGGTTATTAGTTGCATAAATATGGACGCCGAAATGTAGGGCATAATGCCCAAAGCAAAAATGGATGCTTTTGAAAAAGCACCACCAACAAATGCATCAAGTAAACCTAACATACCACCTTTAGAGTTGTTGGTTAAATTTGCGAGCTTGTTGGGGTCAATGCCTGGTAAAACGATAAATGAGCCA
>JBJXGJ010000283.1:0-2766 GCA_046153805.1 Ferruginibacter sp.
CCCCTTAACCTCAAACTTTACCACCAAGCATTTTTACATAATTCGGCGGTCACTCAAAAAAACTCAGAACGACTGAGTAACGAAAGGCTTGAATTTTTAGGTGATGCTGTTATTGATTTGGTAGTAGCAGAATTTGTGTTTAAAAAATTTCCGGGAAAGGGTGAAGGTTACCTTACCGAAATGCGATCAAAATTGGTAAGCCGTGAACAACTTTCAAGTATTGCCAAAAAATTGGGAATTGAACAATTTCTAACACTCAATCAATCGCTGCGTAATACAAAAACAGCCAATATTTATGGTATTGCAGGCAATGCATTAGAGGCTTTTGTTGGAGCTGTATATCTCGACCACGGTTTTGTGGTGGCCAGAAAATTTATCATCCACAAATTGATGCGTCCGCATATTGATATTGATAACCTGGATTCTATTCATGAAAACTACAAAAGCATTATCATTCAGTGGGGACAAAAAAACAAGAAAGCTGTGGATTTTCGTTTGATTGATGAAGTAGCAGAAAAACACAATAAGCTTTTTAGAATGGGTGTTTATATCGACAACGAATTACTATTGGATGCTCTTCATCAAACTAAAAAAAAGGCAGAGCAAAGTGCAGCCGAAAAAGCAATTCAGGAATTAAATATCAATATTAACGATCATAAACTAACACGTTAATTTCGAATACACAGGTATTAGAATCGTTGATAAACCTTGTAACCTCCGGCGTTCATTACAGTTTTAAACATCGCATTTGTATCCATTCCCTCCGTACGGTTAATCTTATAAACTAAAAATACCGGCTTATCTGAATTTCCTTTTAGGTACCAATCTTTTCTAAAACCATTCAACATATTTCTTTGTTCCTCCGAAAGTTGACCCATAGTATCAATTTTCTGTTGTATACAAAACCTGCGTGTAACCACTTTTAAAGAATCGCCTTCTGTAGGTGCTTTCTTTTTGGTATAATAATAATGGGCATAACTCTTAAATCCTACTGTTTCAATATATATATCTTTGTTTTCCAAAGTTTTGTAAAATTGAATAATACTTCCTTGCACATGATTTTCGACCTTTGGAATAAACAAAACACTAACCAAAAACAGAAAAACGGCATTGCCCCATAATAATATACGCATACCAGTTTCCTTTTCCTTGTATTTATACCATATAAATGAGACGAAAATCAGAAGAATAAAAAGCGGTCCGGCAATAAACTCAAAGCCCTGCCAATTTGTAGGAAACAGCAAATTTGCCTTTGCAAATTCATCATCAACGTTTTCCAAAAAGAGTTTTTTAAGTCCGGAATGGCTCGACAATAAAGGAATAAATGCAAAAACAACACTATAAATAATTCCTACGAACACAATTAAGAACTTTTGCCAACCTGCTATTTTTCCTCTGGAATAATTTATTCCCCAGGCTGCCAAAAAAGTGAGTGGTAAATAACAAAGCGACGAATAATGAACAATTTTTGTGGTGACCATACTAAACAAGATCAGTACAACCCAAAAAAGGATCTTCATCCACGCCACCATTCCTCCGGCTGACAAGGGCGGATTTTTTAACAAATAAGGTATGGCAAAAATGGCGGCCGGAAAACATCCAATTAGCAGTACAACGGGATGATAATACCAAGGTTGACCATGAGAAGCCACAGGGTTTAGAAATAGATCGGCCTGATATATTAAAAACTCAGAAGTAAACCAGAACCCGTTTTTTATCCAATCCGGTAAAAACCATAAGAGCGGGATCATCAAAGTAAACAGCACCAATAAAAGAAGTTGTGAGAGTGTAAAAAACGGTTTAAATCGAATAGTTATCCAATACACCAAGCCACAGAGCCCTGCAATAATTATGGCAACAGGACCTTTGGTGAGTAGAGCCAATCCCAAAAAAATACCGGAATAAATAAACATCCTCGTTTTATTACCTTCTGCCAAAGTGGCTTTATACAAATGCACAATAGCCATAAAAATAAACAGATTAAAAAACGGATCGATAATGCCACTCTTAAAATAAAAATGCGGGGTAAATGAGCCTATATAGAGCAAAACCCACCACCAAGCCAAATAACTGCTATACCATTTTTTGCCATAGTAAAAAATCAAATTTAACGTGAGTATGCCGCAAATCGCATTGGGAAATCGCGCTGCAAACTCATTTACACCAAAACATTTCATGCTAAGCACCTGCATCCAAAAAAACAAAGGGGGTTTTTCCCAGAAAGGTTCGTAATTGATCTGCACCCTCGAATAATCGCCTGTAAGCAACATTTCGCGGGCAGCTTCGGCAAAATTTATTTCATCCCAGTCAAACAAATGCACTGCACCCAAAAAGGGCATAAATAGTAAGATTGCAGCTAATGTAATTATTAAATGCGGATACTTTCTTATCATTGCTTCGTGGTTTTCCAAAAAAATCCTGAAGCCAAAGTAGCAGCAATAAGCCCAATTACAGAACCTCCCATCACATCTTCCACAAAATGTTGTTGAAGATAAATTCTGCTTAAACCAACGCCTATTGCCATAATAATTACAATAATACTGATTGCCTTATCATTAAACCAAAACGCTACGGCTAAAGCCATTGCAAATGCTGCAGATGAATGCCCTGATGGAAAGCTGTTGTATTGATGAACTTCTACACCTTCGGTAAACACCAAATGAAATTTTTGCAAGGCCAATTTTGGTCTTTCGGTTTCAAAAAGTAAAAATTTAACAGGAACAGTTATAAGTGTATTTAATAAAAATGTTGCCGTCAAGCGGATCA
>JBJXGJ010000017.1:0-2915 GCA_046153805.1 Ferruginibacter sp.
CAATGCGGGTATTGTGTGCGATGCATTTAACCTTCCGTTTAAAAGCAATTCTTTCGATTGCATAGTAGCATCGGAAGTGATAGAACATGTAATAGACCCCGCCCTTTTTACCGAAAGCCTTTTACAAAAATTAAAACCGGGTGGTACCTTGATACTGGTGACGCCCTACAACGAAAAAATTGAATATTTTTTGTGTGTTCATTGCAACAAACCAACGCCTAAAAACGCACACCTGCACAGTTTTAATGAAAAAAACATTTTCCAATTTTTTAAAACTGCAGCCAGCAACATTACAATAGATGCGTATTGTAATAAATATTTATTAAAACTGCGTTTGTATAATGTACTGTCATTTTTACCGTTTAGTTTGTGGAAACCGCTAGACTTGCTTGCCAATACCCTCCTAAAAAAAACAACCACCTTTCTTATGAAAACGGTAAAAATTTGACGCCCGGTTTGTACGATACCATATCTGTAAAATTTAATTTAAAAAAAAATTTCATACCGGTTTTTGTAGGTAGGCTGTTGCCTATACTCGTTCTTGTTGTGATCTCTATACTCTACTCCAGAAAACTATCGTACGACGATTACGGAAAATTTCAAACATTTTGGATATACAGCAACGTTTTAAATATTATAGTAGCTTTTGCAATGCCCTCTATCATACTTGCCAACAGAGACGTGGTATTTCATTTTTTTATGAGTGCCTATAAGAAAAAGATAGGTGTGTTTTATGTAGCATTATATATTGCAGTTGCTGTTGTTTTTTATTTATCGGTACACAACCTCTTCCCCGCCATTAAATTTTGCATACTGGTTTTTATTGCACTGCAATTTGCAAGCACCGTGGCTGATACATTTTTAATAAAGCGCAACCAGCTTAACCTATACTTTGTTGCCAATTTTATTTACAGCATTTTATTCCTCGCCATTCATTTGTATTTTTATTTTAATGTTTTTGATCTGCAGCTTTTAGTGTATAGTTTGCTTGGGCTGGTTGCAGCAAAATCGCTCTTACTGTTTTTTATAAAAAAGCCGGCGGTAGATGCGCACGATTCCACAGTTGCAAACATATTTTTTAAAAACTGGCTTTATTTAGGAGCCAATGAAATGGTAGGCGTAATAGCCCGGTGGCTAGATAAGATGTATGTTGTTTTTTTGCTTAGCGCTGCAAACTTTGCCATTTTTGTAAATGGCACTATTGAAATTCCTTTGTTTGCTGTTTTAATAAGCGCAGCAGAAACTTTTATGCTTACCAAAATAAGCCACAACGTTACCGATAAAAAGCAATCTGCCCTTATTTTTAAAGAAAGTTTTAAGTTGCTGTCTTTTATTTCCTTCCCCGTATTTTTTATGTTGCTCTTAGTGCACGAAGAAGCATTTTCTATCGTGTTTAACAACAGATACAACCAATCTGTACCCATCTTTTTAATAAGCATTTTTATTATTCCCGTGCGCATAAACCACTACAGCGTTATCTTACAGTGCTACCATGCCAGCAATAAAATTTTAGCTGGGGCTGTAATAGATATTTTGCTAGCGCTCGTTTTAATGACTTTTTTATACCCGGCTTTTGGCGTGGCGGGTGTTGCTTTGGCCATTGTATTATCTACTTATGTACAGGTATTTTATTACTTATGGCATTCTGCGAAATTAATAAAGGTAGGTATGAGCGATTTGGTACCTTTTGCCTTTTTAGCAAAACTGTTTTTGGGTTTAGCGCTGCTATACCTTTGTTTTTTCTTTTTAAAATATTGTTTTTCGCCCTTAGCGTTTGTTGTAATCGTTTTTGCGCTCACTACAATTGTAATTGCGCTGGCTTTTATATATTATTTTTATTATAGTAAAAACAAGCTTATCAAACACCAGAAAAATGGCATTGAATAGAAAAATAAAGGACGAAACTGCCGCCACCATTAACACGGGTTTTGGAACAAATGCTTCAAACTATGGAGGCCGCCTGGTAAACAAAGACGGTACACCGAATATTGAAAAACGAGGACTTGGTTTTCTTGACAGATTTAGCTGGTTTCACAGTATGCTTTCCATACCAAGCTGGCGATTTTTTATGATTATTTTATTTTTTTACATCAGCGTAAATTTATTTTTCACCCTCATTTATTATTCAATAGGTGTAGAGCATTTAAGTGGACTGGGCTTGCATACCGAGGGAGAAAAATTTATGGAAGCGTTTTTCTTTAGCACACAAACTTATACAACCGTGGGTTACGGGCGCATCAGCCCCACAGGTTTTGCTATGAACGCTGTTTCATCTTTTCATGCACTTATTGGATTATTAAGTTTTGCGGTAGCCACGGGGCTTATGTATGGCAGATTCAGCAGGCCTAGAGCATTTATAAAATTTGCAAAAAACACCCTCATTTCGCCCTATAAAGATATGACTGCACTTATGATAAGGCTTGCACCATTTAAAAACGCCACGCTAACAGATGCGGAAGTTAAAATAACGCTTGTACTCATCACAGAGGAAGAGGGCAAGCCAGTAAACCGCTTTTTTAATTTAGATTTGGAACTGAAAACGGTAAATGCTCTTACCTTAAGTTGGACAATTGTGCACCCAATAACAGAAGAAAGCCCGCTGTACAATTTTACAGAAAGCGATTTTGCCAACAGCAAAGGGGAAGTGATTGTATTTTTAAAAGCATTTGATGATATGTTTAGCAACACGGTTATTGCCCGCTCCTCGTATACAATGCAGGAATTTGTTTATGGGGCTAAATTCATTCCTATGTTTCATCGCGACCATGATAGGGCCACTACAATATTGGATCTTGATAAACTTAGTTTACTTGAAAAAGTAGAACTGCCAAAAAATACAGCAGCTGTGTAATTGTTCACATGCCAAGTCTTTTTAGAATCTAACATTTACTTTAATTATTTTAATTGCGTCAATT
>JBJXGJ010000006.1:0-8541 GCA_046153805.1 Ferruginibacter sp.
TTTAATATAATGGTCTATTATAGGCTTTTGAGTCCCGCTCTTTAGCGGGAAGCGTGGGAGAGACTATAATAGCTATTATGTTATTTAGCTTCCCTCATCTTTTTTTGGCGTGGGTTTTTGTTCGTGGCGTTGGCTGCAGCTCTTTTATTTTTTTTCTCTGTCTTTTAAAAAAATAAATGTGCTGCCGTGTGTGGGCTTACAAAAACCATGACCCCTACGGCTTTTTAGCCATAGGGGCGCAGCAAAAAAAGGGAGGGCAACACCGCATAAGGCTTGTGTGTGCTGGTCCCTACACCTGTGTAGGGATGTGTGGGTACAAGCCTAAGCCGTGCCTGTGCGGTGGGCTGTATTTCTTCATTGCAATGGATGATATTTATTTACTGCTGCTTGTAAAAGTTCCACATCATTTTGCCGGTACCTTTCTGTTGTTGATGTGTATTTATGCCCGGCAAAGCTTTGCACTATTCGCAAATCATTATTTTGTTTGAGCAGGTTTGTTATTACACTTTGCCGTATCGTTTTTGCATTTACTTTTCTATTTGCAAAAAGGGTTTTGTAATTGTGTTTTAAATGACTTGTAATATCAACTTCCGTAAAATCATTTCCTCTTATTCCAACTAAATATTTTTCAGTTTCCTTTTCTTTTAAAAGCTTCTTTCTTATCTCAGTTTGATAAAATTGGAATAGTAAAATTTGATTGGCTTTGAGTGGTAAAGTTCGGCCGTTGGTGTTGTTGGTAGCTTTTATGTAAATCGTTGCTTCTTTTAAATTGATGTCGGTTAGTTTGATGTTGGCTAATTCTCTGGGCTGCAATCCTTGGTAAATCATTAAACTCATCAATACATTATTTCGGTGTTCTAAATTGGTGTAACGTTCTTTTCTATTCAATAAAATTTCTAATTCTTGCGGAGTAAATAAATCTTGCAATTGTATATCTCGGCTTATTTTATCTCTTAATTTTATTGCTTTGGTAGGATTATCTTTTCTTTGATTGGTTGAACATAAATAGCTGTAATATGCTTTAATGCTGCTTAATATTCGGTTGATGGTTTTTGAGTTGTTGTATTTACTTCGTAGCACTCCAATATAATTCACCACATCGGCATACCTATATTTTTTTGAGTTGGGATTGTTGGTTATAAATATTTCTATTTCTCGGATGTAGGCTTTTGCAGTTTGCGGAGTATAATTTTTTTGTAAGTAACCTTTTATTTCTTCATTCATAACTTTAAAATTTTACTGGCTTTTACTTTTGCATAAATTTGTGTGGTTTCTAATTGTGAGTGTCCTAAAAAATCTCTTACAAATTCTATGGATAAGCCGTTTTCTAAAAGATGTGTGGCTATGGAGTGGCGTAAATGATGTAAAGTAATTTCTTTGTTTATTTCAGTTCGTTGTAAGATTTGCTTTAAGATTTTATTGTACTGGTCACCTTTTAGCCTGGTTAAATTTACATTCAACATAAACGGTTCTAAATCCTTTACTGTATTGGTTTTTCTTTCACTTATAAAATATTGACCTAACTCCTTTTTAACTTTTTCTGTTATCGGTATCACTCGCCTTTTTGCTCCTTTACCTTCTCTCACATACAATAAATTTTTACTAAAATGTATATCTGCAGTATTGATATTTTCGGCTTCGGTTCTTCGTAGTCCACAACTATAAAATAAATGCAGTATGGCTATTTCTTTACTCGTTGCTGTGGCTGCAAATAGTTCTTTTATTTCTTCTTGGTTTAATGGTTCCCTTGTATTTGGTTTAGGTCGTTTAAATTTTAAATTGCTGATGGGATTGTATTTTATTTGATTGGTTTCTTCTAACCAATTAAAAAATACTTTTAATGAGTAGATATTATGATTGATAAAACTTTCGGATAATGTAGTTTCTTTTCTCTTGTGCTTTCTATTTTGCAAATACTCGTAAAACGCTTTTATTGAAGCCCCCTCTAACTCCCCCAAAGGGGAAGAACCAACGAAGCGTAAAAACTCTGCAACACAGGCAGGTAGCATATTTACGCTGCTCTTGCTGTAACCTAACTGCTGGATATGTTCTTTAAATTTTTCTTTTAGTGCATTGTATATATATGCCATCGTACTTAACTATATGTATGACTGATTTTATTTTAGGGTGCTTGTACATTTTTTATTTTTTTGTGAACACTACCCATTTTTACAGTAATGATAAGGGTTACAGTGTTCATTTAGCGTTCATATTCCGTTCATTCGTTGGGTAGTTCGTCTATCTGCTTTTGTAAATATGCTTTAACATCTTCCCTCATTTTTCTATAATTATCAAAATGCAAAACCCTGTAACGATTACCTTTATTAATGTGTGAACTTGTTTGCTGCACATATTCCAAACTCATTAATTCATTGATGTAATAACTCAAAGCTGTTTTCTTTACTTGTAGAGCTTCTCTTATTTCTCGTTGGGTAAACTCGTAACCTGTATTGTTTTGTTTATTGGTGTAATCTTTCAGCCTTTCAAAAAATTGTCTTAAGCTGCCGTCTAATTCATCCATCTTTAACATGATACATTCAAACATTAAATCTTTTGCAATCTGGCAATCTTGTTTTGTTGCAATGAGTTTTCCTTGTCCTGTTTTCTTACGTTGGTACTGGTGCAATACGGTTATCATATCAATAAAATACAAGTACAGCCTGTACAATCTTCTTTCATCTGTAATACCTTCTGGTAATTTTAATTTGGTGGCATTTGGGTTGTGGACTTGGTAGGGTTCCAATAATCTTGTAAAGTTTTGTAATTGCTTAATAGCTTGCTGCTGTTGGCTTTTATTGATTTGCCCTGCTGCTTCTTTTGCTTGGTACTCATTTATTTTTTGTGTCTGCTCTTTGCTTTCATCAATCGCAATTAAAAATAAACGGCTCATATTATCTGCGTAAATTGCTCCCTTTGTTGTACAGGCTATTGAGGTAATTGGGCCGTAAACGATCAGTTCCTTTATTCCTATATTTCCTTTTTCATCTTTATAACTTACGCCGCTTATTAACTGTCCATTGCTTACTAATTCTCTCCAAGCATATTCTGCTTCTTCGCCTAAGCCGTCCACATCTTCAAAACATACCAACTTATTTTTAAAATAATATTTGGGGACGTTGTACAACATTTTTTCACTGCATCGGCTGTAAATCTTTTTGTTTTCTTCTGGCATTATTTTAAAAATACCTTTTAGTAAATTTGTTTTACCACTGCCCGAACTGCCCTGTATTAAAGCGTTTAAAGGGTTCTCCTGTATATGTGATGCACCTACAACAAATAAAAATGTTTTGTTCTCTGCTTCGCCTATAATGCCCGTATGTGTAAGTTTATCTTTTATTACTTCAATTAGATTTTTATCTTTTGCAATTTGTAGGGCTTCGTTTTTTTCGGTGGTTGTTAAAATATATTGTTGCGGTTCGGTGGCTTCTTCGGTGGTTTGTAAAAGTTCGTTTTCTCGGTACTGGTCTAATGCTTCGGTTAAAAAATGTAAGTCTTTTTCTACATCGCCTTTTATTAATTGTAAATAGTCGTTGGCTTCCTGTGCTGTCTTTTCTATTTGCTTGCTGTCGTATAAATCTAATTTTGTAAACCTCCGTTTATTGATAGCTTCCGTTAATTTTTCATTGATGATTTCTAAAGTAACCATTAGCTTACTCATTACTTTATCAATGCCCCCTTTGATTAAATAAATACCTGTATCGGTTGTAAATATTAGTTTGTAAGGGTTTGAGGTGTTTAAACTGTTATTTGATGTATTACTTTTCTGTATTGGCTTTGGTGTAGTTTCAATAAATAATGTGGCTTGTGGATTTTCTTTTTCAATTGATTTTTCATTTGAAAAAAAGATATTACTTCGTTGCTCCAATAGATGTAAAAAAATATCTTTCCCGCATTCGGCGGGATGAGCTTGTAAAGTTTCGTTTACATCTTTGCAAGGCAATTCAAGTTTTGTAAAAAAAATATTGGGCAAAAACTCTTTTAATTGTGTGGCATATTTAATGGCCGCCTGTCGGCCTGCTTCATCATTATCAAAAGCAAAAATAATTTCTTTGAGTTGCTGTAGTTCTTTTATAGCCGTTTGCATTTCATCGTTTAGTCTGTTAGTTCCGTAGGCTGCAAGGATGGTATATTGTTTTGCAATGGCTTCTATCTGTAATAAACTGGCTGCATCAATGATACTTTCTGCAATGATTAATTTTTCGGTTTGTGGTACTGGATAACTTGGATAAAGTCCTTCACTTTCTTTTAAATAAAAATGCTTTTGGTCGCTGTTGTTGGTGGTACTTCTAAAATATAATCCTGTAATGTGGCTGCCTTGATTTCTTAATGCAAAACAAATACACTCTTTACCAAACGCTTTATAGGCTTGTTCTTCGGGCTTTCTATTATTTACGCCCCAAGGTGCTAATAAACCAATCGCTACACAATTATTTATTAAAGCGCTTTGCTTCTTCCGATACGCTTCGCTATCGGAATTTACAGATTTTACAAATCTTCCAACGTGGTGGAACTGTGCCGTATTATAGCCTACTTCTATTTTTACGGCATCTAATCCTCTTTGCTTTATATACTCCTGTGCTGGTTTGCTATTGTGTACGGCATTTTTAAAATAGGTAAACATATTTTGTAGGAATAATTCTTTGCTTACCGTTAATGTTGCAGCTTCATTTATTTGTATGGGTTCCCCGCTTTGGCGGGACAAGTTATGTTGGTGGTTTACTTTGCCTTCGTAATAATTTAAAATTTCTACGGCTTTTAAAATGGCTGTTGCTTTGTTGCAGTTTTCTTTGTGCAATACAAAATCTATTACATCAATGCTTTTGCCGTGGGTTTTGCAATTGCTGCTAAAACAATATGCCGTATGTGTTTTGTAGTACACCTGTAGCGATGGTGTTTTATCTTGATGGAAAGGACAGTTTAGCCGTAGGTTTTTATCGGGTTTTAGGTTGTAGTGGCTTAATACAGTTGATAGGGTAAGTTTGCTTTTTATGTCTGTAATTTCCATACCAAAAATATTTTTTAAAATTTTTTATTGACAATATTTGGTACAAAACTACAAGATGTATTTCATTTGGTAAAATATTTATGGCTTTATAGTTCCAAAAATTGTCTATATTTTTGTATAGTCTTTGATTTTAAAGGCATTTTATACCATAAATGTTTCAAAAATGGATACTTTCGGTAAAAAAATAAGAGAAGCAAGGGAAGCTAAGGGCTTTTCACAAGCAGAGCTGGCAAAGCAAATTAATTCTTACCATTCCATCATTGGTAAGTACGAAAGAGACGAAGTAAAACCAACGGTGGACGTAATTAAAAAAATTGCACAGGTTTTAGATACTACTGCAGGTTTTCTTTTGGGGGAAACGGAAGACAGGGAACTTTTAAAAGACCCTACAATGATGAAGCGATTAAATGACATTGCAAAATTTCCTGATGCCGATAAATCTTGCATTCTCTATGCTCTTGATGCTATGATTAATAACGTAAAATTTAAAGCTATATGATTGCAATACACCCACAATACATAAAAGATACAGCTGGTAAACAACTTGTTGTTTTACCTGCAAAAGAGTTTAATACCATTATGGAAGAACTGGAAGATCTAGAAGATATTAAACGCTATGATGCTGCTAAAAAAAGAAAGCAAAGCTTTGTTGATGCTGATACCGCTTTTAAACAAATTGAAGCTAAAAGAAAAAAGTAATGTATAAACTTCGTATTGAAAAGGCTGTACAAAAATCGTTGGAAAAAATTAACGAACCTTACTACTCTAAAATAAAAACCGCTATTCTTAAACTGGCTACCAACCCACGCCCAAATGGTTACAAGCAATTAAAAGGTCGTGATGGTTTTAGAATACGGGTTGCTGATTACCGCATTATCTACGATATTTTTGACGATATACTACAAGTTGATGTTATTGACCTTGGGCATAGGAAAGATATTTATGAGTAACAATAAAGCCGCTACAAATTTAATGTAACGGCTCTAATTTTATTATGGTTTAATTACCACAGCAAACGGTTAGTGAGACACTAACCGAGGCGGAGACAAAACTGCAGTAGAACAAATGAGGCTCATACAACAATTAGAAGATGAGGACAAGCAAACTATTTTTAAACTCATTGATAAAATGCTTACCAACAAAAAATTTAAAGACTTCTTTGCTAAAAATGTGGCCGCTCTCTAACGCATAAAAAAACTGCCACACTCTTTTAAAAGGTAACGGTTTACTTTCTTATAATTTTATTGCTCTCTTATAACTTGCCCCACAGAAAGCCTACACACAAAACCTTCCCATCATTTCTGCGGTAGGGTTAACCTGCGCTAGTAGGAGCTTCTAAAATATAATCCTGTTACCTGGTTGGCTGGATTTCTCAATGCAAAAACAATACACTCTTTACCAAAAGCTTTGTAGGCTTGTTCATCGGGCTTTCTGTTGTTCACTCCCCACGGTGCTAATAAACCAACAGCAACGCAGTTGTTTATCAATGCTTCGTCTCTGCGCTGGCCATGGTGGAACTGTGCCGTGTTATATCCTATCTCTAATTTTATGGGGTCTAAATTTCTGCTCTTAATATATTCCTGGGCTGGCTTGCTGTTGTGTACGGCGTTCTTAAAGTAAGTAAACATGTTTTGTAAAAACTGTTCTTTGCTCATGCTTAGTTGTGCAGCTTCATTTGTTATGATTGGTTTTTGCTGGTGGCTTGTCTTGCCCTCGTAGTAGTGGATGATTTCGGTACACTTCACTAAAGCGTTGTGCTTGTCCAGGTTCTCTTTGTGCATCACAAAATCTATGATATCCATGCTCTTGCCGTGGGCTTTACAATTACTGCTAAAACAATACGCCGTATGTGTTTTGTAGTACACCTGCAGGCTGGGGGTTTTATCTTCATGGAACGGACAATGCAGCCGTAAATTTTTATCGGGTTTTAAGTTGTAATGTTTCAATACATCCGATAAGGTGAGCCTGCTTTTTATTTCCTGTATTTCCATGTGGATAAATTTTGTTATAGCGTTTAAGGTGCAAAATAACCCACATCCGCTATAATACAAAAATCCGATACGTTTAAATTATCCACAATGAGCCATACGATTGCATAAATTACAAGCCATATAAGCTATTTTTGTGTTAATAACTTCCTTAAACGATATATGTATGGCTACCCAAAAAGTAATGCTCGGAGATAGAATAACAGAACTACGCAAACAAAAAGGCTGGAGCCAATCCGAACTGGCAAAAAAAATTGGTGTGTCTTACACACAAATGAGCCTCTATGAGATTAAAGGCGTACAGCCACCTGCCAACATCATTAATAAATTGGCTGATACTCTTGGTACCTCTATTGATTTTTTAATTAGTGGTGATAAAGATGAGAAGGTTAAAGCCTCTATTAAAGATGCTGAGCTACTCCAACAATTTAAAGCCGTTGAACAATTTACCGAAGATGATAAAACCGTAGTGAAAAAATTAATTGATGCCTTTATTGTGAAAAAACAATTGCAACTGATGGCTTCATAAAAAAACCGCTACATGGTTTAATAATGTAGCGGTTTGATTTTAAATTTCTTTATTGTTACTTCCTTACAATTTATCAATTACGATTTCGTTATAATCAAAATAAACTAACTCCATTCTATCATTAAATACAAAATATAATTGCCCCGAAAACATATCATCAAAATGCCCTTTAGAATAAGAAGTAAGTCTCAAATAAATTTTATCATTATGTCTTACTAATGGAAAAATTACAAAATAACAGGCTGCCTTTTTTATTTTTGATAATGTGCATTTTGTAAACCTAAAATTTAGCCTCGTTTCTTTTGTCAATAAAATACTATCACTTAATTTTTTATTGAGCAAATTTTTAAACTTGGGTATCTGAAATAAGTTATTAAATAACAATTTTGATGTGTCATTACTTACATAGAATATCTGTTTGACTCTTCCCTTTTTAAGCTCTTTAAAATTATCTAATATAATAGTATCTATATTATTATTTATAAATCTAAATAGCTGTTTATGGATGTAATTAACAGTATCTAAATTTGTAACTCTTGTATATTGTGCATTAGAACACATGAAACAAAAAATACAAAAAACAGTAAAAAAATATTTATAAATAATTCCTTTCATCACTAACCTTTTGTTTTTTTAGTTGAAGCTTTCGGTTTTGATTTAGTTTTAGCTTTTGCTTCTTTTTCTTCTCCTGTGTTATAATTTTTAGTATCGCTTTGTTCTTCTGTCCTTTCTTTTTCTGTCGATTTTCGTAAATCTTTTACTCTCAACCTTCCTTGGTCTCTGCCAAAAGTTTTTATTTCAAATACTTTGCCTGGGTCTCTCGGTACTCCATTTAGTGGAATGTTCTCATTAGTTCCCTTAGCCATTCTAAGCCAATGTACTCCTTCATGAAATAAAACAGCTGAAAATACTTTAAAGGCAACTTGTTTATCTCCTTTATCAGGAGCAACTCCGCCTAAACCTGATACGGGATTTTTTTCAGAACTTGGATTTAATTCAAATTCTAATACTCCTGCAAT
>JBJXGJ010000034.1:0-3536 GCA_046153805.1 Ferruginibacter sp.
TAGACAATGCTACCATAGGCATTATTTTATGTAAAGAAAAAGATAATGTAACTGCGGAGTATGCCGTAAGAGGATTAACCAAACCAATTGGTATTGCCCAATACGATTTTATAAAATCCATTCCTAAAAATATAAAATCGGAGTTGCCAACAATTGCCCAGTTAGAAAATGAATTAAAAAATTTGTAACATTATGTCCATCAGTATAATCAATCTTTCTAAAAATTACGGCACACAAAAAGCGGTAAATTGTATTTCATTTAATGTAAATAAGGGAGAGATCGTTGGTTTTCTTGGGCCAAATGGTGCGGGCAAATCTACCACCATGAAAATGATAACAGGCTATTTGGATGCGGATGCCGGCAACATACAAGTTTGTGGTATTGATGTTTCTAACAACAATATTGAAACTAAAAAAAAGATAGGTTACCTGCCAGAAGCGAACCCGCTTTATTTTGAAATGTATGTAAGAGAATACCTTCTTTTTAACGCAGGAATTCACCAGCTAGAAAATGCTGATGAAAAAGTAGAAGCCATCATAAAAACGGTGGGGCTTTCGCTGGAAGCCAACAAAAAAATTGGACAATTGAGCAAGGGGTACAAGCAGCGTGTAGGGCTTGCTGCCGCATTGATACATGAGCCCGAAGTGTTGATATTAGATGAGCCAACCTCAGGGCTCGACCCCAACCAGATCATAGAAATAAGAAATGTAATTAAAGCATTGGCAAAAGATAAAACGGTGCTTTTTTCTTCGCATATTTTGCAGGAAGTAGAAGCCATTTGCGATAGGGTAATCATTATCAACAAAGGCAATATTGTAGCCGATGACAGTTTGCAAATCCTTCAACTCACAAAAGCAGGTCAGCAGTTTGTAACCGTAACTTTTCAGGAAGAGGTTGATACAAATGATCTTCAAAATTTAGAAGCATCTATTAGTGTTTCTACAAGCGGTAGCAGTTTTCGCATACAAACAAACGATGCGGAAAATCTGCGGAAACAAATCTTAAAACTTAGCATTGATAAAAATTTAAACATCGTTTCGCTCCAAAACCAAAGCAATAGTTTGGAAGATGTTTTTAGAAAGCTAACAACTTCCGTTTAAAAAGCTAACATTTTAGACATACAGAAACCGAAATTTATTTATACATTTGATTGAATAGTATGTGAAGATTATTGATAGGCTATTAAAACATTTCACTTATAAACCCAAAAGATAACAAATGAGCTACATCGCATCCATTTATGCCCGCCAAATTTTAGACAGTCGTGGTAACCCTACGGTAGAAGTAGATATTCTTACAGAAAACGAAAGACTCGGTCGTGCAGCTGTACCAAGTGGTGCAAGCACGGGCGTACATGAGGCAGTGGAATTGCGTGACAATAAAAAAAATTATTACGGTGGCAAATCTGTTCTAAAAGCTGTAAACAATGTAAATACCGTTTTAGCTGAAATACTGGTTGGTTGGGATGTTGCTGACCAGACTGGTATTGATGCCATGATGATTGAATTGGATGGTACTGCCAACAAAAGTAAATTGGGCGCTAACGCAATCCTTGCTGTAAGTCTTGCTGTTGCTAAGGCTGCAGCATTGGAAGCCAATCTTCCACTCTACAGATATATTGGTGGAACGAATGCTAAAATTCTTCCTATACCAATGATGAACATTTTAAACGGTGGCGCACATGCCGATAACAAAATAGATTTTCAGGAATTTATGGTAATGCCAGTGGGTGCAAAGTCATTCAGCGAAGGTTTGCAATGGGGAGTAGAGATTTTTCATGCATTAAAAACGGTACTTAAGAAAAAAGGATACAGCACAAATGTGGGAGATGAAGGTGGTTTTGCACCAAACATACAAAGCAATGAAGAGGCAATAGAAACAGTGCTTACCGCCATACAGGCTGCAGGTTATAAAACAGGCAGCCAGATAGGAATTGCAATGGATGCGGCAAACAGTGAGTTATGGAATGCAAAAGAAAAAAAATACATCTTCCATAAGAGTGATGGCAAGAAAATGACGAGTGAGCAACTCGTACAGTATTGGGAAAGTTGGGTAAAGCAATATCCTATTATTTCTATTGAAGATGGTATGGCAGAAGATGACTGGAAAGGCTGGAAAATGATGACGGAGGCCCTTGGTAAAAAATGCCAGATTGTTGGGGATGATCTTTTTGTAACAAATGTTGAAAGATTAGAAAGGGGTATTAAAGAAGATATAGCAAATGCATTGCTTGTAAAAGTGAACCAAATTGGCACGTTAACCGAAACGATTAATGCAGTGAGTATGGCGCAGCAAGCAGGTTACAACACCATTATGAGCCACCGGAGCGGCGAAACCGAAGACAGTACGATAGCTGACCTTGCAGTTGCTTTAAACTGCGGACAAATTAAAACCGGCTCTGCAAGCCGTAGTGATCGCATGGCCAAGTACAATCAATTAATAAGAATTGAAGAGCTATTAGCAGACAGTGGTCAGTACCCTACAGGTAAAATAAAATTTGGTAAATAGTCTTAATTTTAATGTATGCAATACATTCATCCGATTTTAAAAGTGCTAAAAAACAAATACGTTATAGCCAGCGTTTCGTTTTTAGTATGGATGTTCTTTTTTGATCCCAAAGACTGGGGTTTAATAACTGCCCGAAACATTAAGTTAAGCGAACTAAAACATAGCGAGAAACAATTATCCTTGCTTATAAAAGATACAAGAAAGGAATTAAGTCTTTTAAAAACAGATGCAGCCTCTATTGAAAAATATGCGCGGGAAAAGTTTTTTATGAAAAAGGATAACGAGGACCTGTTTATTGTAAAATTGCCTGAATAAAATAGCATGTTAAAACAATATGTTCTTTAAGTTTACGTTATTAGGGGGTATGGATGCTTTTTTAAACCAATTAAATGATTTTATGGTGAATATTACGCAGGACGATCTTCTCAATTATTTATACGGAGAGGGCACTGCCGAAAAGTTACAAAATATACAACTATTATTAGAAACAGACACAGATCTACAGGAGAGATTACAAACTCTAAAATCTGCAAAATCACGGTTAAATCAAATAAAACTAATTTCCCCCAACAGCAGATCCTTGGATAATGTACTTAATTATGCAGAACGGGGAGTGACAGAAATGCATACCCACAATTAGTTATAATTTTTATATAAATTTATGACCCGTGATTTAAGCTGCGGGCTTTTTTATGAAAATTGCTGACCGGTATAAATTTGTTATTGAATATTTTTTGGAGCATTCGCCAGAGGCTGAAACAGAACTTATTTACGATGATCCGTTTCAGTTACTGGTAGCAGTTATTTTATCTGCACAATGCACAGATAAAAGGGTGAATATGACAACTCCTTTTATTTTTGAAAAATATCCTGATGCTTTTACCATGAGTAAAGCTACAGTAGAAGAGCTTTTTGCATTAATAAAAAGTATATCGTACCCAAATAACAAAGCAAAACACCTTGCAGGCATGAGTAAGCTGTTGGTGCAAAAATACGATGGTGAGGTGCCGATGACGGTAGATGAGTT
>JBJXGJ010000038.1:0-4321 GCA_046153805.1 Ferruginibacter sp.
GCTTGCCTTTTAAAGAAGGATCGTTCAATATTTCTACCGAAACAAAAAATGAATCCAAATCAAAATGCGCTATGATTCGTTGTTGGGACAATGTTGTGAATTGTGAATTGTGAATCCGAACCTTATAAAAAATTAGGAGCTTTCTTTACAGAATTAACTTCAAGAATTTTTCCCTAATTGAAGAATCTCTGTTTTCCCCGTCTCGCCACTTGCCACTTCCCCCTCTCGCCACTCGCCAGTCCCCTCTTACTTTCTATCCATATATCTCCAAGAGTCCATCCGGTATTTCTATATAAACTTTCTTATTCTTATTATCCATCTTTATTAAGTTGCCTTCATGGATTGGTACCAAAGCCTCTTTACCATTGTACATAATGGTACAAAGAATTTGGTGGGGCTGTTCTATCACTTCAATTATTTTACCTCTGCTTGTTTCACCATCAATCATTTCATAACCGAGCAATGCAATGGGCGATGCTTTTGCAACAAACTTTTTAAAATCATCTTCCTGTAGCCACACATCTTTCGGCGTAAGTTTACGGGCTATTTCTTTGTTATCAATTCCTTCGAGATTTATATAAATATCTGTGTCATTTTTAATTGAAGTAGATACGATAAAGTGGGGTATAAAATTATCTTTTGTCTCTTCAATAAAAATAGCTTCCAACCCTTTTAAAGATGTTTTTTTACCAAGACTGTGTTGCAGAATTAATTCGCCGGTTAAGCCGTGGCTTGCGGCAAGTTTTCCTATTTTAAAATATTCCATTCTGTTTATTTTGTTGCATAAAATGTAGCAGCTGCAAAGGTATTTAATGTTGCTGTCCCTTTTTTCTTTCCTGTGTTTAAACTCTTTTAAAATATTGGGGGCTGTGATCATAACAGCTAGCTTTAGCATTTGTTCGCTGCCCCCCCCACTCTTTTGCCTCAAATGCAGGCAAAAGGAGTTTTGGCTAAGCAGCGCAGCCCTTCATCTTTTTATCTTTATTCAGCTTTAATATGACAAGTCTTTATCTAAAATGGCTCCCAGATTGCACAATTAAAGACGATTAAAAAACTACTGTCGAGCGTAGCCCGGATAGCAATGAATCCCTACACGAAGTGTAGAGAGCAATGAATAGCCGGATACTAAAGTTGATTAAAAAACTGCCGCTGATGCTCCATAAAATAATCAAGGCAGTCCTCTACCAAACATACAAAAGTCTCGCAAAAATGCGAGACCCATTTAGTATGCATAAACAATTTATCGTTTATTCTGCAGTTGGTGTTTCCTCAGTAGTTGCAGGATTTTCAGCTACGGGAGCATCTTCTTCTACAGGGGCCGCTGCAACTGGTGCTGCAACTTCCTCTACTTTTTTCACTACAGGTACATTACGTTTGTCAGTACGAGCCTTTTTGTCTGCGCCCTGGCGTTTTGCAACATGAGCATCATGCTCGCTGCTCCACTGCGTAAATTTCTCCATTGCAGCTGCTTCATCAAATAGGCCTAAACCTACTCCACGTAGCAAATGCTTAAGGTACAATACACCTTTAAAAGAAAGAATACGGCGTACAGTATCGGTAGGTTGAGCACCTTTCTGTAGCCAATCCAATGCTTTTTGACGGTCAATCTGTATGGTGGCAGGAACCGTTAAAGGATTGTAAGAACCTAATTTTTGAATAAATTTCCCGTCACGTGGGCTGCGGCCGTCCGCAATTACGATGAAGTAGAATGGTCTTTTCTTAGACCCATGTCTTTGTAATCTCATTTTTACAGCCATAAAATAGAAATTTTTTGGTTGTGATTAAATATGGTTAAAATGTTCCTTTAAAAAGGATTGCAAATATATGCAGATACTTATTGTTGACCAAATTTTGCAAAATCCACTTTGTTATCAACTTCTTAATTACTTATAAGCCGAGGGTTATCATTAACCGCAATTATAACAAAAGAAACAAAATCGTGGGGGGCGTTTTCATTTTTTTGTAAAATGAAATATGCTTATTACCTAGTTGATGTTTAGTTAAATATAAAAAGGTTTGCTATTTAATGACGGTAAATCGAAAAATATTATCAACTTCGCAAAAAATTGGAAATGCAGATTCAGATTTTAAAGTCAAAAGTACACCGTGCGGTAATTACAGAAGCTAATTTAAATTATGTTGGTAGCCTTACGCTTGATGAAGACCTAATGGATGCCGCCAACATGATAGAGCATGAGAAAATACAGGTAGTAAATGTAAACAATGGGGAAAGGATAGAAACTTATTTAATAAAAGGTAAAAGAGGAAGTGGTGTAGTTTGCTTAAACGGCCCTGCGGCACGAAAAGGCGCCGAGGGAGATATTGTAATCGTTATTTCTTATGCTTTGATGGATTTTGAAGAAGCAAAAGTATTTAAACCTGTGGTGGTGTTCCCAAAAGAAGGAAACAAATTGTAGATTTAAAAAAAGTTTAAAATAAAATACATTTCATTTGATTATTTAAACGAAGACTTGTATTTTTGCCACCCCTTACAAAAGGAGAGATGCCTGAGTGGCCGAAAGGAACGGTTTGCTAAATCGTCGTACGGGTTACACTGTACCCAGGGTTCGAATCCCTGTCTCTCCGCAGATCTCCTTTAAGGAAAGTTAAACCAGCGCTACGATGGTTTAGTTAAGTTCGGGATGTAGCGTAGCCCGGTTATCGCGCCTGGTTTGGGACCAGGAGGTCGCAAGTTCGAATCTTGCCATCCCGACTTTAAAAATTACCTGCAAGTTTATTGCGGGTTTTTTTATTCCCAGTTATTCTGTTCCGATTTTTGCTCGGAAAGGTAGTAAGTTCGAATCCTTTAGTTCCTACTTTTTAAAATACCTGCAATTTTATTGCTCGCTTTTGTTCAGGAGAAGAAGTTACGAGACGGTGTTTTCTAATGGTGAAAGCCTTGAAGACACTTACAACAGGGTGGTCCGCTGTTACAAAAAAGAAATTGAACCACTATTAAAATCAGACAAAAACATTTTAGTTGTAGCACATAGCAATAGTCTAAGGGCCTTGATGATGTAACTGGATGATATTGGTGAAACAGCAATTGATGAGGTAAATATTGCCACAGGTATCCCAAGAGTATATGAATTTTCACCCGAACCGGCATTAGAAACAGGTGATTACCTCGAAGAATAAAATGGCATGAAACTTTCACTAAGCTGTTTGTTATTTCTAAAAGAGTCTTTAATCTAAAAGACATTTTACAATCAGATATACTTCATTTCACAGGCAGCATAAATCAAGCAAAAATTATACAAATTCATTTATACTTAAAACTTATAAAAATGGTAACAGTAAAAAAAGCAGGGATTTTACTCTCTCCAACAACATCAGATTTTGAAAATGATGGTGTGTTAAACCCGGCAGTCATGCAGGATGGCAGTACCATTCATATTTTTTACAGAGCGGTGCGCAAGGGTAATTATTCCACCGTTGGCTACTGCAGGCTCGATGGGCCACTTACCGTTGTTGAGCGAAGGGAAACTCCTTTGATGATCCCTGAATTTGAATATGAATCGCATGGCGTGGAAGACCCACGAATCGTAAAGATTGATGACCTCTACTATCTCACTTACACTGCTTATGATGGTGTAAACGCTGTGGGTGCCCTTGCAATTTCGACAGATTTAAAACAGTTTGAAAAAAGAGGTATAATTGTACCGCAACTTACCTATGACGAATTTAAACGCTATGCTGAAAGCAATGCCCACTTAAATGAAAAATACGAACGCTTTCATGTACACAACAACATCATAAACAATCCTGACAAGAAAATGTTTTTGTGGGATAAGAATGTAATTTTTTTTCCGAGAAAAATTAACGGGAAACTATTTTTTCTGCACCGCATTCGGCCAGATATACAGATCGTTTGTATAAATAGACTGGAAGAACTTAACCGTGCATTTTGGGAACATTACTTTCTGCATTTTAATGAAAATATTGTGATGTGTTCTATTTACAAACACGAAGTAAGTTATATGGGAGGCGGTTGTCCACCTATAGAAACGGCTGAAGGATGGTTGTTAATTTACCACGGTGTACACGACACACCAGAGGGCTATGTTTATTCTGCATGCGCTGCATTGCTGGATTTAGAAAATCCACAAAAAGAACTTGCCCGACTGCCGTACCCTTTGTTTAAACCTGAAATGGACTGGGAACTGAAGGGCTATGTAAATAACGTAGTGTTCCCAACAGGTAGTGCATTGTTTGGTGATAACTTATACATTTATTATGGGGCAGCCGATAAACATATTGGATGTGCCTGCGTAAGTTTAAACGAACTGGTAAATGAACTGGTGAAAAATAAAAAAACAAC
>JBJXGJ010000042.1:0-3135 GCA_046153805.1 Ferruginibacter sp.
GCTGGCATTGGTTCTTCCATCTTGCCCCATATCGAACTGGCCGAGGTTACCGGCTGGCATTACAGGATCTCCGGCCGTGCCTGTGGTACTGCAGGTAGCTAGTGTGTGTTCTATAAAGGTTTCAAAATTATCTGGTATGGGGGTTTCAAAAGCACTTGGCAAAAAGGTAATGCTGGTGCGTGCTTTGTAATTGTTTGGCAGGCTTGGTTCTCGGTTGTACACCAATAAATTATCTACGGCAGTGTTTGTACCACAATCGTTGCCTTGGCCAATATTGCCATCGCCACCTTGCAGGCCGGTGGTGTTTACGCCTTTTAGCCAACCTTGCAGCGTGTATGCATAATCAACTCCTTGTACTTCTTGCTCTCCTATTACTGTACGTGCGAGAGGGCCATGTTTGTAGTAAGTATAGCGTGCATCTCTCTCCCACAGTATATCATCGTGGCTGGTTTCTGCCATGGTTATGCGGTTTTCTGCATCGTACGCATATCTATGGTAAAACTCATCTGCATAGCCGGGCTGGTAGCTTACTTTGTTTACCTTGCCACTTATAAGATCGTAATTGTAAGCTATTTTTTTAAACCTGTTGTTGGTACTGTTCATACCGTTTACGGCAGTACTTCTGCTGCCGTAGTTGGTGCATAGCTAAGTTCTTCGCTACCATCTACGCCGCCGCTTGTGTCTGCGACCAGCGGCGTACGCACTAATATTTTGCTTCTATGGGCTAGAGGTTAGGAGAAAGTGTTGTATCATCCACGCAGCAAGGCGGAGGAATATTATTTATTGGGCTTTTATTGATGGGGAGAACTTATCAAACGTTGCGTGAGCCGCGCACCGAGGCGGCGAAAAAAACGCCTCAATTTTACTTTTTTAGTAGCAAATACTTTACAAATTTTTTGGTAAATTAAACTACAGTAAGTATATTTGTGAAACATAAGCTACATAATTGTGAATCAACAAATTATATTTTTGTTCTTGTTGCTTGCTTCCTGTTGTGGTTTTACTTTTATAGATACACAAAATTTGCCAATTGGCAGGGTTATTTTTTTTGCAAAAAATGGATACAATAATACTGTGGGAAATGCATTTGTAGATCAAATTGAATCTATAGTTAAATTTACTGCCACACCAGCGGCTACAACTAAAGAGACAGTAATTTTTGCGAAGGAAGTTTCGACAGCTGGTTTCTCTATTAGTGATACTTTGGGTAGTGCGTATGGTACAACTGCGAAGATAGATGGTAGTGGTAATTTTGCTTTGG
Source organism: Ferruginibacter sp. (assembly GCA_046153805.1). Classification (GTDB taxonomy): domain Bacteria; phylum Bacteroidota; class Bacteroidia; order Chitinophagales; family Chitinophagaceae; genus Ferruginibacter. The sequence continues at coordinate 1,262 of JBJXGJ010000042.1, forward strand.
CAGCCGATGAAATTGGCTTTTATACTTATGGTGAAAAAGCAGTAGATGAAAACCCTGCAAATGGCAATATTTCTTCTGCTTTTTTGTTACTACAGGTAAATTATCAGTATAAAATGTAATTCTCAACAAGTACTTGGTTAGTAAAAATCTAAGTTTAAGTGTAAATAATTATTTAATTAACGAGAATAAAAAAATACAATTGTGAAAAAAAAAATTACTTCTACCTACTTTTTTACTGTATTTAAAATAGTTTTATTCTGCTTTATAGGTAATAACCTTTGCTTTGCACAAGAAGGTTTTACCAACTTTGGCAATTTAGCTATCCATCCTCAAGGTAATGTGGGTACAATAGTCCCTTTTGTAAACAGCAATGCTGAGGTGGGTGACTATTTGAATAATGGCGATTTCTTTACCACAAGTAATTTCACAAATAATAAACTGGCAATGCCCGCAGGCTCAGGTAACACTACCTTTAACGGTACTGCAGCCACCCCCCAGCTTATTGCTGGTGGCGACACCTCGCGGTTTTATAACCTAATTATAAACAATAACAATCCTATGGGTGGTGTACGAATAGATCGTACAATCGGAATACAAAACGAATTTAATTTAAGTGCCGCTTCAAAATTAAGTTTGAATACAGGTGACATCATTTTGCGTTCAACAGCTGCTCGTACAGCCTATATTACAAATTTGGGTACCACTGGTCCATCTCCAAATATTTCTTACGGTTCAGGTCTTTTTAATATTGAGCGTTATTTACAAGCAGTAAAATCGTGGAGATTGCTGGCAACGCCTATACAAAACGACGGTTTAAGTATTAGAAATTCGTGGCAAGAAGGCGGATCTACAACTTCTACAGGTTACGGTACGCAAATTACAGGTCCTATTGTTTCAGGTACTGGAATGGATCAATATACTCAACGAGGCTCAATGATGTGGTTTGATACAACAACCAACAAATATGTAGTAATAGGGAATACAACAGATCCTATAGCCCGTCCACAAGGGTATTATGTATTTGTAAGAGGAGACAGGGCACAAAATGTGGGAGGACCCGGCGGTGTAACCACTTTAAGAATGAGGGGAAGAATATTAACGGGAGACCAAACCTTTATAGCACCTAGACGAACAGGGCCGACCAACGGTTTTCAATCTGTCGGTAACCCCTACCCATCCCAAATAAGTTACCAAACAGTAGAAAAAATGAATTTGGAACCAACTTTTACTATATGGAATCCTTCGGGAGGAGTTTATGGTGTAGGTAGATTTATCCAATATATTAGTACCACAGGATTAAATGGAGTTTATTCTAATGGTGTTACTCCGATGAATACCATTGAAAGCGGACAGGCTTTCTTTATTCAATCTACTTCTGGAGGAAGTGGACGCATTATCATAAAGGAGACAGATAAGTTAAGTGGGAGTAATTTGGTAAGCCGTAATGCAGGTGAAAACAGGCTTGGCGTTACGGATCCAACTTTGCAAGTAAATTTACACGATGCAGGCGGCAATACCACTCCAACTTTTTTAGATTATGTAGTACTTAATTTTGACAGTAGTTACAGCAATGATTTTGATGGCAATGATGTGCGAAAGTTTATGAATGCCAATGATAATCTTGCTATAAAAAACGGATCGTTTAATTTAATATTAGAGCGAAGAAGAACCTTGCAAGCCAACGATACCATTTTCCTTTCGCTCACTTCAACCCGTGTGGCGCCCTACCGCTTTGAAATAGACCCTTCGGTATTGGGCAATTTAGCATTGGAGGCATTTTTAAAAGATAATTTCTTGCAAACAGAGACACCCGTTAGTTTAACAGATGTTACCAATGTAAATTTCAACATTACAAGCGATGCGGCAAGCAGGGC
>JBJXGJ010000048.1:0-7725 GCA_046153805.1 Ferruginibacter sp.
GTGTGGTTTGGGCCGGTGTGGTGTTCCAGTTATAAAAAAACGGTGCGGCTGCAACCGGAATTACATTGGCCGTTGCCGAGCCATTATTATCTCCAAAGCAATTAACCCCGGTTACAGATGTGGTGGCGCCAAGAATATTAATGGTTTGCGGAGGAGATACCGAAGGCGCATTGCCCGGACCGGTAGCGGTTAATGTTACAGTGTATTGCCCCGGCCCCGTAAATGTATGGGTTGGATTTTCAAGCGTAGAAGTATTATTTGGCCCGGATGCAGGATCTCCAAAATCCCATAAAAGCTGGGGGCAAAGTACAGATGTATTGGTAAACGATACGGTATTGTTATTGGTACATGCCCAGTTAAATGATGCGTTGTTTGGAGGTGCATTGCCTATTATGATATCATCCACGGCAAAACCGTCGTACGCATTACAAGTTGTACCGGCGCCAAAAATAAACCGGAAGATAACATTGGGCGTGCCAGCAAGATTGATCAGTGTATGTTGTGCATTTACCCAGCTGCCGCTGCCGCTTCCTCCCAGGCAGGGTAAGGCAGTAGGTTGTATATTGCCCGACCAGCCGTCCCTAATGGTTGCCAGGCCGTTCATGTTGGTTATGGGTGTAAAATTAAACCAGTTGGCATTTAAACAGTTTGCCGGTTCAGAAACCGCTCCAACATTTGTCCAGGTGACGCCCAGGTCTGTTGAGTATTGAAACCCTCCGCCATCAAAGCGTTGTTCCATTTCCCAAAAAACATTAAACGAGACATGTGGATACTGAAGTGTTGTAAAATCAAAACAGGGGCTTTGCAGCCACGACCTTTCACCATCGGTATAGCTGCTACCGGTTAGGCCGCCAACGATCCAGCACCTGGTACCGGTTGCTGCACCCGTAATTACAGGTTTGGCGGGTGTTCCCCAGGCCCAGTCATTACCAAGGCCGCCACTTGTCCAGTTACCATCGGTGGTTTCAAAACCTTCGGTGTATGGAAAACTGCTGATAGGTGTGGCGCACTGTGCAAAAGCCTTTTGCGCATAGCAAAACACACAAGCAAGTGAAAAAACAATTCCTGCGGTTCTATTTAAAAGCAATCCCAAATTCATTGATTAATCTTCAAAAATACAAATTTGCCACGGAAGCACAGAAACACAGAAAATAATTTGTCTTTGGCAAAAATGCAGTTTGGTACAGATTACACAGAAATGGTTTCTGTTATTAATAAGAGACCCTTGGTTTCTTTTGAATAAAATCTGTGTATTCTGTGCAATCTGTGGCAACCCATTTTTGCCGCAGGCAAAATCACTCTTCATTCCGCTTCACAATTAAATACCAATTATTCTCTAAAGGCAGATATCCATACTCATAACAGTAAAAGTAATTCTTGTCTGTTTTAGTGGTATATATATGTGTATGGTACTTAAACTGAAATCCTTTTTCTATCAGTTTATCGCGGTTTGCTTTTGCTGTTGCTTCTCCTTCGGGCAACAGGCTTTCCAGTATGCGGCGGTTTTTTCCCAGTGCATTATTTACGTTGCGGATATAGTTATTGGCCGCACTTTTTAGTTCATTGTTATAGGCCGCACGGCAATAATCATCACAAAATTTTTTATCGCTTCGGCCTTTTACCTGTTTTTTGCAAAACAGGCAGATTTTGTTTTCTTTTTCTTGTATCATAGTACAGATAAGGGTTTTGGCATCATGAATATACAAAATATTTCCGTTACACCCGTTTACATACGCTTATATCAGTAAGTAAAGGGGAATTACACGGAACTTCCCACAAAAACCAAAGAATTTTTTAAATTAATATATGTAGATTTGAAAAGCAGATTCCAGATAGTCGAAATATCTGACTGGTATAGGATGCCGATTGGCATCAAATCTGAATTTCACTTGAGAGAAAGAACAACCTTAAAGTCTGCTATTGCTTTTTCAGTTTAGCCCGATCGCCATAGCATACCGCCCAAAAACGGAACTTATAAGAACCTAAAGGTAATAAATATTTGATTTTCTATAGTCGTTTAACAAAATAAATCTACCTGGCTAAAATGCTTATTACCAAAAAATGTAAAAACTGTAAGAAGTACTTAAAAATAAATCATAACTCAACTAAAGGATTCTGTAGTCAAAAATGTAAAAATAGATACCATTACAAAATTAAAAGGCTTGTTGAACCTCGATACATAATAAACTCAATCTTGGAAAATAATCGTTCGATATTAAAAGAGCTTATTTCAATTGATAAAAAAACCGTTAAGGTCAAAAGAGATTTGCTGATTGATCTCGGATTTAATTTTACCTATCACACACAGCAACGGCCAGCTAAGAATGGCAATAAATATACTTACTGCTATGATTACGGTTATTTAGAATTGGAGAAAAGTAAAATATTGGTCGTTAGAAATAATTAAAATTTTATGATCTTTATTGTAAATAATCAGTATGAAAGCTACCAATCTCGTAAATAGCAATAATTCTCTTTTACCTGTGGAAAGCAAGCATTGTCTTAATCTTAGGTGCAAGAAACAGATAGAAGGTGGAAGAAGTGATAAAAAATTCTGTGATGACGTCTGCCGTGGAATTTATAACAATGAGCTGAAAGGTCCCGCCAACAACTCCGTCCGCTACATAAATAATGCACTTTCCAGAAATCGTCGTATACTGGAAAGTTTCTTAAAGAAAGATGAATCTAATATTAAAATTGATAGAGCTAAATTGGTTAAGAAAGGGTTTCAGTTTGACTACCACACTGAACAAACCCCAGCTAAAAATGGAGGCACCTATATTTATTGCTATGAATATGGCTATTTAGCTATTGAGAACGATTTTATTTTGATTATAAGGAACATTGTTACATAATTGAAATAAGGACATATAAAGCGACAAAAAACAAAATGCATCCTCCAAAAAAAAACCAACCATCAGTATTTTTCATTAAAATACCTCCTAAAATCATTACTAAAAATGCTACTAAACGTGCATTACTATCAATCTTTTCGCCTTCAGTCATTTTGAACTTTTATGAGGGGAGACCAAACGGGGCTTATAAGATAATAAAGATAATATTTTTTTACTTCTTATTCAATTTTATGTAACTTGTTTATGAGGCTAAGTATTTCAGCAGAGCCGGTTTCAACTGGCGTAGTTGATGATATTCTCAATATTATATGATGAGTGAGAATTGAACAGCGGCGAAGTAGCTTAGATAGATTTTTTAATCTGTCATTGTTCACAAGTAAATACTTGTTACAATGGACACAAAAAACAAAGCACCATTTAATTGGCGCAGATTTTTGAAGGTATTTGTTTATTGGTTACACTTCGGTTTGCAGTTCGTATTAATCGGATTGCATGTTTCGGAGCTAATCAGTAAATAAACAAAAAGGCTGCTCAAATGAGCAGCCTTTTTTTATAACTTTATTAAATGCAAGGAATAGACTACAACCTTTCAGCCCCTAATACTACTTTCTACTTTATTGGATTATCTGTTTTGATATTGTTTCTGTTATTCGTGGCATCTAAGCCAAATAATAAGGCTAAATAATTATAAAAAATCTAACAGGGTTATGCTTAGGATTTACTACCTTAGATTTTATAAAACGACAAAAGAGTAGTTGACGCTACTCCTTTGTAATATATTTTTGTTTGAGAAAAATAGTATTTGTAGGACAAATGTACTACATAGTATTGTATTGTCCAAATACTAAGTTTTTATTATAAACAAAATATCGGTTATGTTTAATTACACCCACGCCTCTCCCATTTATCCATTTCAGGAAATAATTGCATACGAATCGCTTTGGGCAAAAGAAAAAGCGAGCTTCAAGACAATTGCGGAGATGTTTGCAAACAACCCAGGTTGCAGACCATCTGATTTTGTTGACAATAACAAAATTGCAAATCTATCAGAAATTGAATCCATCATTTTAAATTCCAAAAGAGTTTATAGAATGAATTTTTTAATTAATGGGACTATGGATTTTCCTATGCGATTAAAAGATGCGAAAGAGCCTGTAGAACTTTTATATTATAGCGGAAATTTGGATTACTTACATAGCAGGGGGATTGCTATAGTTGGTACAAGAAACCCTACAAATGAAGGGTTAAGAATAACAAAAGAGATTACTACAAATCTTGTAAAAGATGATTTTACAATTTTTTCTGGGTTGGCAACCGGAATTGATACACAAGCTCATACTTCTGCAATAGAAGCAAATGGTAGAACGGTTGCCGTAATCGGTACACCATTAAATGCGGTTTATCCTAAACAAAATGAACAACTGCAAAACCTTATTTCTAAAGAACATCTTTTAATTAGCCAAGTACCATTTTATAAATACTCACTACAAAATTATCTTTTAAATAGGTTTTTTTTCTTGGAAAGAAATAAAACTATGTCTGCACTTACAGATGCAACCTTAATAGTAGAGGCTGGGGAAACTTCAGGGAGCCTTACACAAGCTACAGCAGCGTTATATCAGAAAAGGAAATTGTTAATTTGGGATGCTTGTTTTTATAACAAAGCCATTACTTGGCCGCAGCGATTTTTAGACAAGGGAGCAATTAGAGTTCGTAATTATGATGATATTAAAATGGCATTAAAGCAAGATGTATAGCTTATTAAAAATTGATGCTCTTTTAAGGTCAGAACATCCATATTTAACAGCGCAGGATGACTGCTCTTATTTTATGGAATATTTCCCAAAGATTAGAGATGATGTTAACAGCATAATAATGAATTTTAAAAAAACTGTTGATAGGATAGGTAAATCAGATTATCGTTACAAGGGAATAACAATACAAAGAATTGCAGATTTGTTTAAACAAACTATACCGCACTTTATTAATGAGTTTACAATTTTAGTACCAATACCGCCATCAAAAGTTAAAGGACATCCATTATACGATGATAGAGTAGTTAGGTTGTTGAAATTATTTTGCAGAAATCAAGAACATGCTGATATTAGAGAGATTTTATCTGCTAATGGGAACTTACAAGCTTCGCATGAATCTACTCAAAGGCCGACTCCAGATGAAATAAAGCAGAACCTGCAAATTGACGTTTCCCTTTGTGAAGATAAAAGACCAAATATTATTCTTGTAGATGATGTTATTACAACTGGCTCCCATTTTAAGGCTTGTAAAGAGTTACTACAAGAACAATTTCCTGAATCTAATATTAGCGGGCTTTTTATAGCAAGAAGAGCTATTATCTAATGAATTGGCTTATTATTTACCCTTTTTGGGCGGTGGCGGTACGCTTAATAAACCCTTTAACTGTTTATCAAAAGTTGATTTTTCTATTACTTTATGAATAGGTTTGAAGGGTTCTGGCTCTTCAAATTCTAATACCTAATCAATTCCTTTACATGTAAAACGATAATCACAAACTGTAAAATAAAGTGTAACCAATAAAGAAATCTTTTTAATTTATTATTCTTGGTATCCATGATATTTAGCGAAGTGGTATTTGCGTCACTCCCGGTATCGGGATGTTTTTTTGACCAAAGACGCAGCCGCTAAATAAGTATTTAACAATATAATAACGATATTTATAAAAATTACGGGCAACGGGATTTATAGAAATGGAGTCTTCCGAAATAATTAGTACTTATTCTTACCTGATTTAATAAAAGCTGCAAACAATACAAGTAGTATCACAACAGACAATCCCAATATAAAAAGTCCAATATCGGGGGCAGTTCCTTCCATAAATCCTGATTGCATATTATTTAGTTTTCTTTTCAAATTCCTTTACTGCCTTACACAGCTTCGATAACATCTGTACTTCAACATCAATTAAATCCTGCCTGTACGTTTCAATTGCTTTACTGTGAGCCATATTGTACACAGCGTTTATGTTTGTATCGCTAATTAGCCGGATGCCCTCAAATGGCTTTATTCTGCGTTTTGTCCATATAACGATACGATAGTAAGGCATATACTAAAGTACCTATTTTTATTATAAACTTGCATTGGAAAGATAATTTCCCGTTATTGTGGTAATGCCTTTATAATGATACCAGCACATTTATTAAAATCGCTTTCTCTTATCTTTTTATTTCTACTTATTCAATACCAAGTAACAGCAAAGAAATGTACCGGCTCATCTAATTGTACAGCTTGTTCTTCGTGTAATTATTGCAAGCATTGTAACGGCGGTGGTGGAACTTGTGGGGTATGTGGTGGCGGTGATACTGAAAGCAGTTATTCTACTTCATCAACCAATAAACCGCCTAACGATAAGAAAAGCAGCCATACTTTGTTATGGGTTGTTATTGGCGGCATTATCCTTTTCCTTATTGGGTCAGCTAAGACTGATACAATACGAAAAAAATAACCTCGTCTAACAGGCGCCTTCCTGGCAATAGGTATTTGGCTAAGGAATAGGAAAATTCAGAAATAGCTATAACTTATTCAATTAGTGCGAATACAATTTCGACCCTTGGATAATTACCAAATACATATGGAGGATTTGAGGTACGTTGACCCAGGATCACAAATTTTTTCCCTTCCTTTTTAGCAAACTCCCGGATTTTATTTTCAACCTGGGCCTGCAGCCTAGTTAATGATGCAGCTCCTGTTTTTCCTTTTTTATATGCCCGGTACATTGTCGATTCGGGGTAAATTGTTTTGCTTAATTCAGGTCCTTTATCAAAGTTTGAAGCACTTTCAGCATATCTTTTAATGGATTGACTAGTGGCAGTGTTTACAGCCCCTGTACAAATAATTAAAAGAACCAGTATAAATATTTGTTTCATTACTTATTATTTAATTTGTTCGCAGTTTTTGATTATCAATAGTCTTTCAATTAGTTCTTTAGTATCCCTATTTGATTCAGTAAGTGTTTTCAAAGCTAATGTTAACACTTCCGGATCGCTATCTGAAGACGGGATACAGTAATAAGCTCTATTACTTTCACTATCCCAAAGTTTCACCATATATGCTTTAGTGATATTATTAATTTTGAAAGTAAATAGATGAGCACCTTTAGTAATCCCGCCGGTTGTTAATTCAACCTTTGATCCAATTTTTTCAAGTGAATAGCCTGGTCTAAAGCCTAACATTTTGTACATATCATCTTTAAACCCTGTAGTAACGTAATGATAATCTTCCATGGTTGTTTGAGCATTGGCAAATAGAGTAATGCAAGCCAGGATGGCTGTGATTAAAAAAATCTTTTTCATTTTTGTTTGATTTAAGATTGCCGCAGTCCCTGGAGCAGGTTATAGAAATAAAAATAGCGTGGGACATTCAAAGCTACCAGGGGACGGGCATCAGCGACGAAGCCCATAGATCCAGTAAACAATAAAGCCCACGCCATAGGCATGAGCGTTTATTACTAAATTCTGGATCTTTAAGGTGAGAGATTTGTCGCTGATTTCGTCCCCTCAAAGTTTAGCTAAACGCTAATATGTTTTTTATATCCTAAAACTAACATTTTTTTTTAATTATGCAATACAATCCAGTAAAATGAAAAGCAGGAACCATGATTATTGATTTTGAAGTACCTTTTTCCATAAATTAAGATACGTCAGGTACTCAAGTGGTTGCCATATTGCGATTTTTTCCGTAAATTTCCATTACTTTTAATGGAACGTGAAAAAATCGCAATATGGCAACATGGTGTTGTTTTACTTATAATTAGTCGTTATGCTAAATTGGTGCACATGCCAGCACCGAAATGAATTTTTGTTTTTCCCGTGCCACTATGGAGCGAAGATTGAAA
>JBJXGJ010000049.1:0-14612 GCA_046153805.1 Ferruginibacter sp.
AACGGGTGCGCAAGTAGAGGCGAAACCAGCTTCGATTCACTAAAAAATGATAAGCTTAAAAATATTTAAACTTATAAAACACGAAAGGCTATAAAAACAAGATTGGGCAGCTTAGTTTAAACAATTAAAATTTTGAAAAGTGTTATACACTGCCCCAAGTTTACAGTTTTTATTAATGTGCTTGCAGGTTGGCGAAGACACAGGCGCAGAGACACATGCAAACAACGACCAGTTTTCCGTTATGAGAGTGGAGAAGGCAAATGCATTATTGACAACAACGAATACCAAGTTGCGGACGGCGATGCAATTGTAGTGCCTGCCGGTGCGATGCACAACATCATTAACACTGGTACAGAAGTTTTTAAATTGTATGCGATCTATGGCCCGCCAAACCACCAGAATTACACTTTGCGCAAAATAAAAAAGATGACGAAACCAATGGGGGGGAAAATTTGATGGAAAAACGAGCGAGTAAAGGCTATGATAGCAATTGATTAAGTGCAAGTAAAACAGCCGTAAAATAAAGCTACCACGACTGTACTTTTCTTTTTAAATAATAATATTGGAAAAGAATATTGTCATAAAAAAGTGCAATTATTAAAAAAGCGGCGGCCAGGAAAAGTGTTTTTAAATGAAAAGTTCTAAAGGCAAAGCCACCGCCAATACAGCCAAAAAAGAAACAACCAATGATTGCCAGCTTAAGAGAAATACTTTTGGAAAGCTGTTGTGCCTCTAACGTTTTACGATAGAAAAAAAGTTGAGATAATTCAATTCCTAAATCTGTAAACAAACCAGTTAAATGTGTGGTGCGCACTACAGACTGCGAAGCTTTTGTGACAAGCGAATTTTGCAGACCCATTGCAAATAATAAATTGCAGGCAATAACCTGCCCGTTGATATCTGATAAAACTGTATTACTCGCAAAAATACCAACCGCCGTTAAAATGACTATTTCAATTATCATAGGAACAGAATAGGAAATGGTCGGTTTTATTCTTGAAAAAATTTCTATTAAAAAATTACAAAAGAATGCACCAACTAAAAATGATAAAATGAAGATTAAATAAACAAACGCCTGATGGTAATTTTCGGTTGACAATTCTTCTGCAAAAAAAAGCAAAATGCCCGGTAACATTTGTGGTAAGCGTTTTTACAGATAGCACCCCTGTAATATTTACAATACCTGCTACAAATGAAAGTAATGAAGCTAGCCTGAGGTTATGAATATATGTTCTGCTTTTTCCTTTGTGCTTAAACATACATTTATTACAAATCTACCATATTTAAAAGCGAAAGGGCTAAATACAAATTTCACAATCATAATCAGACCCAATTTTTAAAGAGAGTACGTTCCGTTAGAAAAATAAATGCAATTAATATTCATTATTAGCAAAAGTGTTAACCTATAAAATTATCTTCCTTTGCCCCCCTTTTCCTTTATAAAGAATCAGAATTGCCCCACGCCTGCAAAAAATTTAATATTCAATTAAGATTGTGGTAACAATTACGGAACATTAATACAGTTCCTTTACTTAACCCGTGTAAACTGTCAAATCAAAAAAATGAAAAGCAATGAAAAACCTTAAATTCTATCTTTCAGAACTTGTAATCCGCGTACTTCTTTTCCGCATATCTTCTTTTGGCTCGCCGTTTAAATTTACTAAAGTAGGTTAATGAAGGACGCTAAAAAAAGAAGGTTAGATATACTTGTAATATCTGATGTACACCTTGGCACTTATGGTTGCCACGCAAAAGAGCTACTGTACTATCTTAAATCGATAAAGCCAAAAACCGTTATCTTAAATGGAGACATTATAGATATATGGCAGTTTAGCAAGCGGTACTGGCCCAAGCAGCACATGAAAGTAATAAAGCACTTTATGGAGTGGATAAGCAAGGGCGTAAAGATCTATTACGTAACCGGCAACCACGATGAAATGCTGCGCAAATTTACCGGCTTTAAAATGGGATCATTTAGAATTGTAGACAAGGTGGTTCTTGATCTGGACAACGAAGAGAAGGCTTGGTTTTTTCATGGCGATGTTTTTGATGTAACAATGCAGCACAGTAAGTGGCTTGCCAAACTTGGTGCTGCAGGCTACGACACGCTCATTCTTCTAAACAGAATTGTAAATTTCATATCAGAAAAAGTTTTTAAAAAAGGCAAAGTATCTCTCTCAAAAAAAATAAAGAATAGTGTAAAATCTGCAGTAAAATTTATAAACAGTTTTGAGCAAACAGCGGCAGATATTGGTATCAGTAACAAATACAATTATGTAGTGTGTGGCCACATTCACCAGCCGGAGATGAGGGAAATTGAAAACGAAGAAGGCAAAATTATTTACCTCAACAGCGGTGACTGGATAGAAAACCTAACAGCATTAGAATATGTGAACAGTACCTGGAGTCTTTATAAATTTGATGAGGCTGAAATGAAAACAATGGATGCTGCACCAACAGACGAATATGAACTGGACAATGGTAAGCTATTCGACAACATGCTCGCAGAATTTAACCTAATGCGCACCCAATGAAAATTTTGTACGCTATACAAGGCACTGGCAACGGGCATCTCAGCAGAGCAAGAGATATTATTCCACTTTTACAGGCAAAAGGCGAACTCGATATTTTGGTGAGTGGAATACAGGCTGATGTTGAATTGCCCTATAAAATAAAATACAAATTTAGAGGACTGAGTTTCATTTTTGGAAAAAATGGCGGTGTAGATTTGATAGCTACTTACCGAAAGAGCAATCTAAAAAAACTGTACAAAGAAATAAAGAGTTTACCAATCGAAGAATATGACCTCGTAATAAATGATTTTGAACCTGTGAGTGCGTGGGCATGTAAACTAAAAAATATACCATGCATTGGGCTTAGCCACCAGGCTGCTGTAATAAATAAAAAAAGCCCTAAGTCAAAAAAGAAAGATCCTGTAGGCAAATTAATTTTAAATAATTATGCTCCGGTTACTGATGCGTATGGCTTCCATTTCAATGCTTATGATAAAAATATATCTACACCTGTAATACGCAGCCAGGTGCGCAATGCAGTTCCACAAAACGATAAATATTTTACTGTTTATCTACCTGCATACTGCGATGAGCGAATAATAAAAATTTTGAGTAAAATACCCACTGTGGAGTGGCAGGTATTTAGCAAATCTGCAAAAAAAGCATATAAAGAAAACAATGTTCATCTACAGCCTATTAACAATGATGCATTTATTACAAGCATGATAAATTGCGCAGGAATGCTTTGTGGCGGCGGTTTTGAAACACCTGCAGAAGCTTTGTTTTTAAAAAAGAAATTGATGGTTATTCCAATGAAGGGGCAGTACGAACAACAATGTAACGCTGCAGCATTGGCCACCATGGGCGTACCGGTTATAAATAGTTTGAAAAAGAAATATTTGCAACAACTAGAAGAATGGACAACAGGTAAATTATTTATTGCCGTTAACTATCCTGATGTTACTAAAAATATTATAGATGACCTTGTGCAAAAGCACGGATACACAAATAAAAAAACTGATTCGTTAAAAGGATCATCCTATTCAATTAAAAAAATAAAACAAATAAGCCTGGGCAAAATGCTGCTTGACTCGGAGGTGTAATTGATATGATATATACAAAAGAAGATTTTGGAAATGATTTTAGATGGGGCGTCTCCACAGCAGCCTATCAAATTGAGGGCGCACACAATGCAGACGGAAAAGGCATTTCAATCTGGGATACCTTCTCCCAAAAAAAGAAAAAAATAATTGGTGACCATAATGGCAACATAGCCTGCAATTTTTACAACCATTATGCAGAAGATATTGCATTGATGTATAAATTGAATATTGCCAATTACCGGTTTTCCATTTCGTGGAGTCGCATTTTGCCAATTGGGACAGGGCAGATAAATTATAAAGGAATAGAATTTTACAACAGGGTAATTGATTTTTGTTTGGAACTTGGCATTGAACCATGGATTACTTTGTACCACTGGGACTTACCTGAGATACTGCAACAAAAAGGTGGATGGGCAAACAGAGATATTATACAATGGTTTGGCCATTTTGCAGAATGTTGCGTAAAAAATTTTGGCGATAGGGTAAAGCATTGGATGGTGTTAAACGAACCGATGGTATTTACAGGGGCAGGGTATTTTTTGGGGGTGCATGCTCCGGGTAAAAAAGGGCTTGCAAGTTTTTTAGCGGCAGCCCACCATGCTACGATGTGCCAGGCAGAAGGTGCTAGAATTATAAAATCCCTTAGACCTGATTGCAAAGTTGGTACAACTATCTCTTACTCGCATGTGGAGCCATTTAGTAGTAAAGAAAGAGATATTGCCGCTACCATAAAAGTAGATGCATTGCTAAACCGTATGTTTATAGAACCCTTGCTTGGCATGGGTTACCCCACCAAAGAATTAAAAATACTGGAGCGCATAGAAAGATTTATGATAGCCGGCGACGAAAAGAAACTTGCTTTTGATATGGACTTTATTGGTCTGCAGAATTATACCAGAGAGATCGTAAAATATGCACCATTTATGCCTTTTGTAAAAGCAAAAATAATAAAGGCAAATGATAGAAATGTAATGGCTACGTTGATGAACTGGGAGGTTTATCCTGCATCCATTTATCATGCATTAACGCGATTGAATAAATACGAGGGAATAAAAGAAATAATTGTTACAGAAAACGGTGCAGCTTTTAACGATGAGGTTGTTGATAATAATATAGTTGATACTCACCGAATAGATTTTTTAAAATCGTACCTGGCTGAGGTTTTAAAAGCCAAAAAAGAAGGCGTAAATGTTACCGGTTATTTTGTGTGGACACTGCTAGATAATTTTGAATGGGCAGAAGGCTTTCACCCGAGGTTTGGTTTGGTGTATGTAGATTTTAATACGCAGCAAAGAATTGTAAAAGCATCCGGCGACTGGTACAGCGATTTTATAAAAGTGAATATGGAAAGTCTTTTCGAAGTGTAGATTGGCTGCAACGATTTTCGACTGAAAAATAAAATTTGGCATAAACGCTTTATTATGTCTTTACAAAACCACAAGAGTTTATTCGACTACTTTTAAAAAGGCTTTTCCAATATTGTCTATTAAATCTGATGGCAACAAAGAATACTCACCGGTTTTCTTTACAGCAATATCACCTGCTAAGCCGTGCAAATAAACCCCGGCCACACATGATTGCTCTGCCGTGTAACCCTGCGCCAGCAAAGCTGTAAGCATTCCCGTTAGTGCATCGCCACTGCCGCCCTTTGCCATACCTGCATTACCAGTTGTATTTGTATAGCTTTTTCCACAAGGGCAGGTAATAAAAGTTTGATGGTCTTTTAAAACTACAAAGACCTCATATTTTTTAGAAAATGTTTTTTGTAATTCTACCTGTTCAGCTTTTGTGTTTGCTGTTCCAATGAGCCTTTCAAACTCCATTTGGTGCGGTGTAAAAATACTTTGCGCAGGTACCAATTTTAAAAGCAGCTTATTCTTACCAATAATATTAATTGCATCAGCATCAATAACGGTAGGTCGGTCATATGTTTGGAGAATGTCTCTTAACGCTTTGGCTGTTTCTATTGATGTGCCCAAACCACAACCAATGCCCATCACATTAAAACGATCAAAATTAACGGCTATTGTTATCATTTTTTCATGCTCATCACACATAACCATCGCCTCGGGCACGGCCGTTTGCAAAACCGTATAGCCACATGCCGGAATGTACATTGAAAGCAGACCCACACCGGTTCTTAGGCAGGCCCTTGCTGCTAAAACCGCGGCACCCATTTTACCAAAACTACCAGCTACAATTACAGCCTTGCCATAATCGCCTTTGTGTGACGAAGCGCTTCTTTTCCGTAAAATAGCTTTTATGTATCTTTTGCTCAGACGCAGGTGCTGCTCATTCTCTTGCATATTTTTATTTTTTATACCTTGCTTCTATCCCTTCATTTCTAGTGCTGCTTTATTGTAAAAATAACAAGTGTATTTTTTAGGCCACCGTAATTTCTTTCGCCAAATAAACTTCTTGAATGGCATGTAACAATTCAACGCCCTCTGAAAAAGAGCGCTGAAAAGCTTTACGGCCTACAATCATTCCCATGCCACCGGCACGTTTGTTTATAACAGCATTTTTTACTGCCTCCACCATATCTGTCTCGCCTTTTGATTCTCCGCCAGAGTTTATAAGCCCTATCCTACCCATATAACAATGGGCTACCTGATAACGGCACATATCAATCGGGTGGTTTGTTGTAAGCTCACTGTACATTAATGGGTCTGTCTTTGCAAAACCAATTGTAGTGAACCCACCATTTACATCGGGCATTTTTTGCTTTATAATATCTGCCTGTATGTTAACACCGATATGATTTGCCTGTGCGGTAATATCTGTAGCGGTTTCATAATTAATACTATCTTTTTTAAAAGCATTGTTTCGGGTATAGCACCATAAAACAGTAGCCATTCCCAAACTATGTGCTTCTTCAAAGGCCTGCGCCACTTCTATTATCTGCCTGCTAGATTCTTCTGCGCCAAAGTAAATGGTTGCACCCACAGCAGCGGCACCAAGGTTCCATGCATCTTTTACTGAGCCAAACATGATCTGGTTATACTTTACCGGATAAGTAAGTAATTCGTTGTGGTTTAATTTTACAATAAACGGTATTTTATGTGCATACTTTTTGGCTATGAGTGCGAGATTTCCAAAAGTACTTGCTACCGCATTTGCCCCAGCTTCCAAAGCGAGTTTTACAATATTTTCAGGATTGAAATAAAGTGGATTTTTTGCAAAAGATGCACCTGCGGTATGCTCAATTCCCTGATCTACCGGCAGAATAGATAAATACCCGGTGTCTGCTAGTGTACCATGGTTGTGCAGCGCAGCAAGATTGCGCAAAACCTGTGTACTGCGATTACTTTGCAGCAAAATGTCATTTAAATAATTTGGTGAGGGAATATAGAGTTGATTTTTATTAAAAGTTTTGCACTCATGGTTTAACAAATGATCTGCATCGGAGCCTAATAATTCTTTTATATTTTGATAGGTCATCATTTGATTTTTATATTTTTTAAAAAAAGTAACTGTTTAAATGTAGCATTAAAAAACGAACTATTCATTTATAAAAAAAGGCTACTTTCAAATGAATGAAGTAGCCTTTTTCTTAATAAATACAAACTTTTACGTTATTGCAGTGGAAGACTGAAAGCACCATTTGTTACAGTAATAGTTGCACCTGTCGATCTTCTTAACGGACCTGCAAAAGTACCCGTTACTTGGGTTGGCGTTATATTAGTAATTGTAATACTAAAAGCAGGTGTTTGAGTGGTACCATCTGTTTCGGCTCTATAGACACCTCCTGTATTGTCAGTATAAGCTACTTCAAGTAGTGTGGATTGTAAAAATTGATTTACATTATATGTGGATCCATTACTAAAATAAGGTGCTAGTTTGGCAACACCTAAATAGAATGATTCTTGCGATGACGGTGCTGCATCACCTTCAATTTGTAGTATGAAAAAGTTTCCTGGTGGTCCGGGCGCAGGAGACGCCATAACCGAGCTATCCGCAACGGTTGCAAAATTAAAAGTCTTCAAAACCGTCCCTATATTGAAAGAGATAGTTGCATTTGCTGTTGCCGGGCTATACGTCTGTGTAAATGTACAGGTAGAAGTTACACCCGTACCTGTTAATGTATAGGTGAAAGGACCTGCTGCGGTTGGTGTGCCTGAAGCAACTAACGTGACACTTTGAGGGTTTGGAGATGCTGCTAATACGCCGCTACCAACATAAGTTACACCATTTGAACTAGCTGTTGTGTTTGTAGTTATTGTATAAGGGCCTCCAGCTATAGAAGTTACATTAATCGTTACTGTATTTCCAGCAGTAGAAACACCCGCCTGATAGGTTCCAACAAAAATTGGATTACTAGGGCATTCAAAAGTATAGGTCGAAGAAGCAACAGGTGCAGCCTGAACCGTTACATTAAAACCGCAATTACTTGCAGGTGCTGTTGTACTTAATGTGTATGGAATTGAACCAGCAGTACTTGCTGTGCCAACTGCTTGCAAAACAATAGGTTGATTTGTACCCACGGCTAAATTGCCTGAAGCAGTAAAAGTTAAGCCATTTGCCGGACTTGTAGTAGCTTGTATTGTATAAGATCCGGCAACTGTAACATCAGCATTAATAGTGATGGTATTTGCTGCAGTAGTAAGTACAGTAGCAAAAAAATTATTAGTTTGTGTAGCGCCTGTACAAGTGGTTGGAGAACCTGTTAAGGTAAAAACTGCCGCCGTCGCACCACCAGCGGTACCTGTTACCACAATATCAAACTGACAAACGCTTGTATCGTATCTTACGGTAAACACATCTAAGGCAGGTGCTATAGGTTTACCTGAAGCCAATAACCTAACCGTATTTAAACCCGTTACTGCCGCTATGCCTGCTGCACTAAAAGTGTAACCATTTAGGGTATCTGTTTTAATATAATAATTACCGGCTTGGGTAAAATTTACCTGCACATCTACGTAGTTGGTAGTCTGTGTAAGCAAAATATCTTTTTTGTAACTACCTGTTACTGTTATCGGCATACATTCATCAAATGCATCTTTTGCAAGGGTTCCTTTTGCTAAGCCTGCTTCCGAGCTAAATTCTTTTTGGCAAGATGAAATAACCAATGCTGTTGCTAAAAACAACATGAATGAACATAAAAGTTTCATGGGGTGCTTATTTTTTATTACTTATGAAATGTGAGACTGATCGTCTGTTAAAGATACGGTTTCAACGGTATGATTCTCTTTAATTGTATTTCGCTGCTTAAAAAATCTTTTTTGAAATACGAATATGGTAATTATTCCTGTGCTGATAGCCGCATCTGCAATATTAAAAATGGGCCTGAAAAATTCAAAAGGTTCGCCACCCCATACCGGAAACCATGATGGAAAAGTACCATGAATTAAAGGAAAATAAAGCATATCTACCACATTGCCATGTAAAAAAGAAGCATATCCTCTATTTGCAAATACTGCGAGCCCGCCATAATTGACATAATCATTTATTTCTTTGTTAAAAATCATTCCTTTGTCAAAAATAACGCCGTAGAAACAACTATCTATTAAATTGCCAAGAGCTCCGGCATAAATAAGCCCTGCGCAAATGATGAAGCCTCTGCTGTAACCTTTTTTAATGATGCTACCAAGGTACCATGTACCAAATATAACGGCACCGAGTCTAAAAACAGTTAGCGCCATTTTACCCCAGTTACCACCAAACTTCCAGCCATAGGCCATCCCCGGGTTCTCTACAAAATATAATTGAAACCAATTACCCGCTATGGCTTTTGAAGTATTGAGCGGAAAAGATGTTTTTACATAAATTTTTAATGCCTGATCTGCAATGAGCACCAATAATATAATAACGACGAGCTGTATCTTTTTCATATAAGAATCGCAAATATAGATATTAGTGGGGTATTTTGAACTGCAAAGGCGTAGCGGACGTTATCCTGCACAAAATCTCTGCGAAAACTCCCTAAACTCAATTCTCTGCGGTGAATGTTGCGGACAAATGACTAAAAGTGGAAAAAAGAAAAAAAAGATGAGTATTTATAATTTGCCAATTTTACGGCTTTAAGGCTTTGCTATAAAACTTCTCTGCGATAACTCCGTTGACTCCGCTTCTCTGCGGTGAATGTTACGGACAAAAGACTAAAAGTGGAAAAAAGAAAAAAAGGCAAAAAAGATGAGTATTTGTTATTTGCCAATTTTACGGCTTTAAGGCTTTGCGGTAAAACTTCTCTGCGATAACTCCGTTGACTCCGCTTCTCTGCGGTGAAGTCAGCGAAGGCGGCCTACTCTTCAAAATACACCCGTTTTACCCGTTGAGAAATATTGGTAAGTATTTCGTAAGAAATGGTATTACACCATGCCGCAACGGACTCCACAGTAGGTTCTTCGCCAAACACAATTACTTCGTCGCCTTCTATTGCCTCCGTGCCGGTAATATCTAGCATGGTCATATCCATACAAACATTGCCAATTACAGGTGCGATATTTCCGTTTACCAACATTTTACCATTGCCATTGCTCAGTAAGCGTGGGTACCCATCAGCGTAACCAATTCTTACCGTAGCAATTTTTACGTCTTTCTCGGCAATTGCGGCTCTGTTATAACCTATACTTTCTCCTTTGGGCACACGCTTTATTTGTGCAATGGTCGTTTTTAAAGTTGTTACGTGCTGCAATTTGTGCTGCACCGAGGGTGTAGAATCAACACCATACAAGCCGATGCCCAGCCGGATCATATCAAATTGCAATTGTGGGTGCCGAGTTATCGCAGAAGAGTTTGCCAGGTGCCTGATAAAATTACAACCTAATATTTTTTCTAGATGATCTGCAGCAGCTACAAACAAATTTGTTTGCTGCAAAGTAAAATCGTCGTGTTGAGGAGAACCACTTGCCACAAGATGGGAAAAAACAGAGATCACTTTTATAAATCGGTTTCCAACCAGCAAATTGCCCAAAGCAACTATATCTGCGGCTTCAAAACCAAGCCTATGCATGCCTGTATCTATTTTAATATGTACAGGGTAATTTTCTACATTCTTATCCGCAAGAAATTGCAAAAAACTGTTTAGAATACCAAAGGAATACAGCTCAGGTTCTAGGTTATATTTTACTATGTTTTCAAAACCTGCGGCTTCCGCATTTAATACCATAATAGGCAGTTTTATACCTGCTGTCCTAAGATCGACTCCTTCGTCTGCATAAGCAACGCCCAGGTAATCTACACCTGCATGCTGTAGTACATTTGCAATTTCAAAGCTGCCGCTGCCGTAGCTAAAGGCTTTTACCATAGCCATCATTTTTACTGCAGGGTGTAATATTTTTTTATACACACTAAGATTATGCCGCAATGCATTCAGGTTTATTTCGAGCTTTGTTTCATGAAACTTTTGTTCCAGTTGCAGGCTTATTTTTTCAAACTTAAAAATGCGGGCTCCTTTTAATAAAACGACCTCATCTTTAAAGGGAACCTGCCCCATACTTCGCAAAAAACTATCTGTTGTAGCGTAAAAAGATGTTTCAGTTATTGCAGAAAACAGAGCTGCGTGAGCAGAAATTTCTTTTCCTATACCTATCAGCCGATGAATATTTTTTTGCTTAAAAAGTTCTGCTATTTTAAAATAAAGTAACGAAGCCGCTTCGCCTGTTTCTAAAATATCGCTCAAAATGACCGTTCGCTTTTCGTGCTGGTTTTGCTGCCCAATAAACTCCAGCGAAATACCCAGTGATTGAAGATCGGCACTGTAACCATCGTTTATAATAGAGCAGTTATTTTTCCCCTGCTTCAGTTCCAGCCTCATTTCTACAGGTCGCAAAACCTGCATCTTTTCAATAATTAAATGAACAGGCAAATTTAATAACAGCAAGACCGAGCAACAGGTTAGGGTATTGTTTAGCGAGGCCTCATCCGTAAAAGGAATCGAAAATGAAAAGTCATTTCCTGCATAGGCGCAAGTAATACCTGTTTGCCGGTTATTTCTTACAATCTGCCTGGCTTCTAGATCTGCCTTGCCGCTTTTACTCCAGCAAAATATTTTTAAAGCTGGATTTGTAGTAGTAATAAAATGGTCTATTTCTGCTGATAACAATTTATCATCTGCACAAAACACCAGCAGTTTCGAATTTTTAAACAGCAATAATTTTTCCTGTATTTTTTGCTGAAGAGAACGAAAGCCTTGTGCATGTGCTTCGCCGATAAAAGTAACTATTCCAATTTCGGGATCAATCATTTGTTGCAGCTTATCCATCTCGTTTGGCTGCGAAATACCCGATTCAAAAATACCAAGTGTATGGTCTTCATTCATGCGCCAGATGCTTAGCGGCACGCCTGTTTGGGAGTTATAACTTTTAGGACTTCTTACAATATTAAAATCATTGTGCAGCAATTGGGTAAGCCATTCTTTTACGATTGTTTTTCCATTACTGCCAGTAATACCAATTACGGGGCAAGTAAACGAATGCCTGTGAAAAACGGCGAGTTGCTGCAGGGCAACAAGTACATCATCTACCTGTAATATAGTTGCACCAGCAAAATCATTTCCCAATTTGAAGTCTTTGCCTACTACAAAGTTTCTAACTGATTTTTTATAAAGTGCTTTTATAAAATCGTTGCCATTTCTGCCTGCACCAGGCAAGGCAAAAAAGAGAGATGAATCAGCAAATAATAATTTGCGGCTATCGGTGAGCAGGTTTTCTATGAGCACATCGTCGCCGTGTTGCAAAATAGTTGCGTCTAATATTTCAGCAATTTTAAAAACTTTGTAGCTCACGTAAATTTTTTATGACTTCTTATTAAAAACTTTACTCCTCTGCAACATCATCTGGCGTACCTTCTTTTTTATGATAGATAGAGTAAACAATACTGCCACTTATGCAAAAGACAATCACGGCAAGTGAAGCCCACTCTGGCAGGTGGAGGTACTTTTCATTTACGCCTACATAACTTAGTGTGGGCAGTAACATTTTTACACCAATAAACAACAATACTATTGCTATACCTTCCTGCAGGTAATCAAACTTACTGGCTGCGCCACGCAATAAAAAGAACAAGCTTCGCAGCCCTAGCACCGCAAATATGTTAGAAGAATAAATAAGCATTTTCTTTGAAGGATCCGGTATGACCGAAAAAACGGCGGGAATAGAATCTACCGCAAAAACAATATCAATAAGACCAAGCATTACAACCACCATGGCAAGGGTGGTAAAATATGTTTTACCGTCTTCTTTTATAACAAAGCGCCCGTTTGGCTCTTCATTGGTTGTGCGCATTATTTTGGTAAGAAACTTATAAGCCCAGTTGGTTTCAGGATTAAACTCATCGTCTTCATTGCTGCTAAACATTTTTATACCGGTAAATACCAGAAAAATACCAAAAATATACATCACCCACCCAAACCGTGCAACAAGTTCACTACCGAGCGCAATGAAAATTATTCTGAAAACAATTGCCATTAAAATACCGAGCAACAAAACCCGGGAGTAATTAATTTCCTTTACTTTAAAGAATGAAAATATGATAATGAAAACAAAAATATTATCTATAGAAAGTGACCACTCCAGCAGGTATGCAGAAATATAAGAGATAGCATCTTTTTTTCCATTGCCACCATCATCTTCCCACCAAATAAAGGCACAAAATGCAAACGACAGCGCAACCCAAAAAACAGTCTGGACGAGTGCTGTTTTTAAACTGATCTTTTGGTTTTTTTTACTGAGAAGCCCAAGGTCAAAAATGAGTGCCATAGTTATTACACAACCAAAGACGAGGTAGATGATCTGTTGTTTATCCATTGTTTATTTTGTATATTTTCTTTTGCGCAACCATTGAAAAACAATTGCAAACAAAAGCACCATAAAAATTGGTATGGCTATATTCATAAATTGCCAAAAAGTTTTTTGCTCCTCGGTTTTTTTTGTGTCCAATAACCTTACCACATAATCTTTTGCCTTGGCATCGCTCAGTCCGTTCTCATTTATGAGATAATCTAAACAGTTTTGTAAAAAATCTTTGTTTGCAAATGGCACTTGTGCCTGTGTGCCATAAGTATAATTATTCATGCCCATCGGTATTGGGTTCCCTTGTATAAAGCTGTTTAAAACCATATCGCCATCTCCTACCACAATTATTTTATTGTTAGATATTGCTTGCGGCACAAAACTAAGATCATACTGGGCAAGGCTGTCGCTCATAGCCTGCGAAAGCCTGTTGGCAAACATTGACCTGAATTTACCTTCGAGCAATACCGCTACTGGTATATTACTTTTTTTGTACTTCGCATCTTCGGGAGCATTTACATTTTCTGCACCGCTAATTACGGCAGGCGATCCCAATGTTCTGGCATTAGCCGATGAGCTTAGCAATACTGTTTTTGTTATGCCTTCTGCTTCTACGGTATCTAAAGAATTTATAAATCTGCCGGCTACAAACCCTAACCCTTTGTTTATGGGGTGGTTTCCTTTTGATTCCATCACCGGAAAATAATTCCATGGCAGCAACTCATACTGTTCGTTTCCATTTACAACAAAGGGGAGAAAATCGCATTGCAGATCCATAACAAGATCTGCATTTATGCGCACCCCATAATTAAAAAACAGGTCGTTCCATTTTAAATCTCTGTCAAAGGCAGTTACTTCATTTTTTATTTGAAAACTGTCCATTTCAGCATTTAATCTATCTGCAAAAACAAGCAGTTTTCCACCATTCATTACAAACTGGTCGAGTTTTAATTTTTGTTCATCTGTAAAACCAATAGCGGGTTTTACAATGATGAGTGCGTTAATTTCTGCCGGTAAAAATTTTGGTGTAGAGAGATCAAAAGTAAAAAGATTATAGTCTGGCTTTAATACATTTTCCACAAGATCGTATGTGTTAAAACGGCCAAGATCAGGCTCTCCATTGCCCGTTGCATATCCAATAACCGGCTTTTGCTTTTGTGTTATTTTAGCAACAGCATCTGCAAGCCTGTATTCAAGTAAGGCTTCGGCGCTGTTTATATCGCTGTACGACATTAAAGGCGTTTTTCCTTTGTACAATTCGATCG
>JBJXGJ010000071.1:0-3659 GCA_046153805.1 Ferruginibacter sp.
AAATTTTCTACCTCCAAAGCACCGAGTTTAGAGAAGATGATAGGGATATCATCAATGCGTTCTACTTTCATACGCAAAAATAACAATTCTTTTTATCAACATAGAAAATCAGCGAAACGTAAGTGATTAGTAAAACAAACCTAAAAATGCTGATGAATGAAATTCCTGCTTTTAAGGACTTTTATATAGGTTTACTGGAAGCCACTCTTTGTGGCATTGATGCCAGCCGCTATGACCTGATTGTATTAACCGCAGAAGAGCGGTACGAAAAAATGCTTACCAATGAACCACATTTTTTGCAGCAAGTACCTCTACAATATTTAGCCTCTATGCTCGGCGTTACGCCACGACACCTGAGCAGGATAAGAAGTAAAATCCGCTAATTTTCTCTTTTAGACATTTGTCCAGTATAAAAAACGACACTGTCCTGACCTTTGCATCATTAATTAACAATTAAAAATGTAAAGTAAAATGAAACAGGTAATTATTGTACTTTTTGTACTCGTATCAACTTCCGCTTTTTCTCAAAGCAAATTTTCAAAAAACGAATTCAGTATTAATGGCTTCCGCAATCCTTCTATCGGTTTGGAGTATCGCCGTCAAAATGTGTCTTTTCATGCAGGTTATTACGTTACCGCATTTGAAAGTGGCGTAACCACCAAGTTTATTAAAACAGGCGCAACGCTTTGGTTTTTGCCTATTGGTAAAAAGCAAAACCCTTCTTCATTTTATGCGGGAGTATCTTATTTAAGAGGGTTGAACCTTGAATACAAAGATGAAAATGCACTTGGCATGGAAGTCGGTTTTCGCTGGATGGTCTGGAAAGGGATTAATATTAGGATTGGTGCAATTGGCGTTGCCGCCAAAGGACATGATTTAAAAATCAATCCAACGCCTGGTATCAGTTATTCATTCTTCTTTTAAAACAATGAATATGAAAACAATATTAGGAACTGGGCAACTGGGACTTGCCATTATGCAATTGCTGCTGGATAAAAACCCGAACGAAAAATTTTTATTGGTAAACAGAACAGGAAAACTGAACATACCAATTCCGCAAAATGTACAGGTAACAGCCGCAGACGCAACATCCAAAACAGATATGAAAGCTATTGCCAGCAGGTCTGATTTGATTTTTAGTTGTACAGATATGCCTTATGATAAATGGGCTGACTTTTATCCCGCAACGGCAAATGCATTGGCGTATGCATTAAGCGAAACCAATACAAAGCTTGTTTTTGCAGATAACCTGTACTCTTATGGTAATGTTTCAGGAAAAGAAATGAATGAACAACTGCCGCATACAGCCAAGACAAAAAAGGGCAAAATAAGAGCAGGTGTTATAAATACGTTGCTTTACTCTGGCGATGCGTTTAACAACAGGGTTGCTTTTGTAAAAGCCGCAGATTTTATTGGTCCACGCATTCACAAAGGTATATTCGGTACAGATTTTTTAGACCGTGTACACGATGGAAAAAGAGTAATGCTGTTTGGAAATATAGCATTACCGCACACATTCACTTATATCAATGACTTTGCAGCAGCGATGATAAATGTTGGTACAGCCAAAGACACATTTGGGCAAATATGGCATGTACCCAATGCACCTGCATTAAGCTTGGATAAATGGGTACACTTATTTGAAGTGATTGCCAACAAAAAAATCAAAAAATCTGTTGTGCCAAAATTTGTAATAAGGATTGCAGGCTTATTCAGTCCTTTCATTAAAGAACTGTATGAAATGGCTTACCAGTTTGAATATCCTTATCTGGTAAACCACGATAAATATGTAAGCCGCTTCGGCAACCATTGTACTTACCCTTCAGACATCGTCAAAGAAACGGTTGAATGGTACTCGTCTATCCAAAAAAGTAATTAAGAAAAGTAGTTGGTGCATTTATGGACAAATCCCTTTGAACGGGAATTTGTCTTGATACGCCTTTGCATTATCAAATCAAAAAAAATGAAAAGTAACAATAAAATAATCGGGCTCTTGCTAATCACTTCTGCTATAGCATTGCTTATTCCTTACACTATGCTAACCATCATTTTTGAGTATCCTGATATTTTAAGGCAGGAGACTGCAACCATCCTTACAAAATTTTACGAAGGTGGAAATTCCCTGATATGGACATGGTTTGCTTTCGCCATAACAGGTATTCCTTTACTACCTGCTTATATCATGATTGGGCAAAAATTTGAAAACAAAGCATCATTGGTACGCATGGCTACAACCATTGGAGTGATTGGTTTAATTGTTCAGATGATTGGCTTGTTAAGATGGACATTTGTTGTACCTGTACTTGCTGATACGTTTGTGCATGCAGCAGACGAAGCGACAAAAGCTGCTGCTATTGTTTCCTTTAAAACCATTCACCAGTTTGGGGGTGTGATACTGGGCGAACATTTAGGTCAACTTTTTACCATAGCATGGACAGTGATGATGACAATTTCATTTGCCGAATTAAAACTAATACCAAAATGGGTAAACGGGTTGGGTATTATCAGTTCTGTTATTTACCTGCTGGCACAGGCAGAATTATTTGCAACAGTAATAAAAGGTTTTCCCGTATGGGATATGGCTGGCTTTATTGGCAGTATATCGTGGCTATTATGGCTTGTAAGTGTGGGAGCCTATTTTATCAAAAATAAAACTTTATAAGATGAAACTCATAGAAAAAATTCAGACCATCTGGTCTAAAGGAACAATCAGCTTTTTTTGCTCAAAACAAATGAAGCGTATTTCAACAATTTTATTATTAACATCATTAAATCAAGGAATTATGGCACAGAACAATGTTTTATTCATGTCGGCTACTGAAATAGCAGCTAAAATCAGGAACAAGGAAGTTACTTCGTATGAAGTTGTATCTGCTTATTTACAACAAATAGAAGCCCAAAACGGCATTTTTAATGCTGTTGTATTAATTGACAAGGAGAATGCTTTGCGTCAGGCAAAATTAGCGGACGAAGCAACTAAAAATGGTCGTAATTTGGGGAAATTGCATGGTGTCCCTATTACGATTAAGGATAATTATTTGACACAAGGATTGACAACCACATCAGGATATGAACCATTGCGAAACCATATCCCAACAAAAGATGCCGAACTTGTAAAACTGTTGAAATCAGAAGGCGCTGTTATTATTGGTAAAACCAATTTATCGGTTTTAGCCATGGATATGCAGACTGATAATGCTATTTTCGGAAAAACCAATAATGCTTGGGATAGCAATAGAACCAGTGGAGGAAGTAGTGGTGGTTGTGCGGTAGCATTGGCAACGGGTATGACTTCTTTATCATTCGGAAACGATTTGGCAGGGTCTATTCGGCTTCCTTCAGCATATTGCGGGGTATATGGTTTTAAACCCACATTCGGAGTTGTGTCGCTTAATGGTATTCAATCTGACCCCAAAGAACCTGTCAATGGTAGCAAATCATTAGCAGTTGCAGGACCATTAGCGAGAACCATTGAAGATTTGCAACTTGCTATGGATATTATTGCACAAACCACCAGCACCGATAAAAAACTAATACCCATAAACAGATGTACGGATACTATTGACATAAAGCACATAAAAATTGCCTGGACTGATGAGTTCGGTGGTGTACCTGTTGATAATGAAATCAAAAAGGCGATTCAGGATTACGTTGCAAAG
>JBJXGJ010000073.1:0-5955 GCA_046153805.1 Ferruginibacter sp.
AAGCGGACCTGGTGTTTAGTTCTGGGGAGATCTGAAGCCAGGAAGGAATAAACTGATGCGACGAAGTATTTATACTTTACAAAATGGTTACTTTAATCGGTAGCCATTTTTGTTTAAATACTTTGGAGCCTATGCCTCTACCAAATCTCCCCATTCGGGTTCTTTACGCCAATAGGATTTCCATACCCTTTTTAATCTGCCCTTGCACTTGTCTGCTTCGTTTGGCGTTAACCATTGTACACTTCTGTGTGGTCGCTTTCCGTTATAAAAATCAATAAACTTTTTTATTTCTGTTTTTGCCTGTTCAATATTACAAAAATTTATTTGCCTTTCATCGGTAAATTCTTCTTTGATGGTTTTGTGTATCCGCTCTGCTACTGCATTTTCCAAAGAATCGCCTGTTTGGGTCATGCTGATTTTGATTTTGTGTTTTTTCAGCAGTTTTACATATGCATGGCAGCAGTATTGAACTCCGCGGTCGCTGTGATGAATCAAAGCTTCCGTTTTATCCTTTCGATTGCGTAAGGCTTGCTGCAATGCGCTGATACAGCCTTTTACACTAAGCGAATCATGTACACAATAGCCTACAATTTTTCTGGAATACAAATCTGTAATAAGGCTAAGGTAGCAAAATTTGTCCTGTGGTTTTAGCCATAAGTACGTTATGTCCGCTACCCATATTTTACCAGCTTTCAATGGTGCCGGCGCTTTAGCAACGAGGTTTTTGTATTTATTAAAATGGTGATAACTGCAAGTGGTTTTAGTTCTGATCCGTTTGGATTTGATGAGTAAATGATTGTTTCGTAACACATCAAAGAACTTATCCCTTCCGATTTTAATATCGTGACCTTTAAATTCCCGCTGCAAACTTTGGTGCAGGTTTCTGCCGCTGCCCCGTTTCCATATTTCCCGTTTCTTTTTAATTAGCCCAACAATAATGTCTTCTTTAAAAGCGGTGTTGGCATTTTGATGCAGCTGCTTGTAATAAGCCTGCTTGCTGTAGCCAAACACCTGGCACATTTCCGTTACTTTTTCCTTTGGCCTTTGCTTTTGGTAGGAGTTAATTGTTGGGCACCATACTTTTTTACGATGTCAATATTAAATTTTTTCTCCGCAATTTCAATAGCATGTTGCCATAGGTCGGCACGAAGCTCGGCCACCCGGAGCAATTCCTTGAGCTCTTTGTTTTCTTCTTCCAGCTTTTTGTCGTGAATGTTCTTTTTCATTTCGGCAAAGTTAGCCAGAGGAGTTGTTCGTTTTTCATAACCCCGCAGCCCCCGGCTCTGGTTGATCCAGTAAAGAATGGTAGCATTACCCTTAATACCATAGATCAGTTGAGCCTGTCGCTTACTGAGTTTGCCATTCAATACTTCGTTTACGATTTTCTGTTTAAAGGCCTCGGTGTAGAATAATTGTTGCGGCCCGCTGCGCTTTACGCTTTGTTTTTTGCTCATTTTGTGTCCTGTTTTTAGTTGACTTATCCACTTTTTTGGAGTCAACCTATTTCAGGACTATACAATTACACACAACGGGCGGGGCTTGCCGAAGTACGGGAAATAGTATTCCGTCCGCCCACAAACGCTGATGATTGAAAATATGAAGATGAAGTTAACAACAAAAAGCCAAATAGGTCTTATGTATGAGTTAAAAGAGGTTTCTGCTAAAAGGATAACTTTAATTAGCAAAATTTATTTTAAACTTAAAACAGAAACCTCATGAACAAAAGTAGCAATTTAGACTTTAGTGGCACAACGATTTATTGCGGACTGGATGTGCACTTAAAAAGCTGGCGGGTAAACATTCGGGATCAGGAAATGGAATTAAGGGATTTTTCACAAAACCCCGACCCTACAGCACTGCATAAATTTCTCACCAAAAATTATCCTAATGCCACCTATAAAGTTGGCTACGAAGCAGGGTTTTGTGGCTTTGGTATCCAGCGGCAGTTGGCTCAATTACAAATTGATTGTGTGGTATTAAATGCAGCCGACATTCCCAAAAGCGATAAAGACAAGCGGCAAAAAAATGATAAACGAGATGCCCGTACCATTAGCGAAGAAATAAAGAATAACAATAAGGCAGGCATCCATATTCCACAAGCTGCAATGGAATATGCCCGTAGTCTTGTACGCCAGCGGCAACGGTTGGTATTGGACAGCACCCGGCAAAAATGCAGGATATGGCACTGCCTTCATTTTCATGGACTGGAACTGCCGCAAAAAATAGACACGGGCCAATACTGGAGCAATAAGTTTATTAAAAAATTAGAAAGCAATACCTGTAATGGCGACACCTGGTTAAAAATGAATTTGCAGTTAATGATAAAAGACCATCAGCAAAAACGGGCTCTGATATTGGAAACCACCCGTGGCATCCGCAGCCTGTGCAGGCAGGAAGTATTTATAAAGCAAATAGAACTCATTACCGGCATACCGGGCATTGGAGAAATAAATGCAGCCATCATCTTGTTTGAAATAGAAGACATCAACCGTTTTAAAAGCCCGGATCATTTATATTCCTACGCAGGACTGGTGCCGGATACGAATGACAGTGGAGACACAAAAAAATCAAAAGGAATTACACACCGTCAAAATAGCCGTTTGCGAAAAGCCATGGTAGAAAGTAGTTGGGTTATCATCCGGCAAGACCCCGCCATGCTGATGCTATTTAAAAATTATTGTAAGAGTATGCATAAAAATAAAGCCATCATACGGATAGGCAAACATCTTTTATCAAGGATACGTTATGTTTTAAAACAACAAAAACCTTATGTGCAGGCGGTATTAAAATAATAAGCACACTGAGCGTTTTTTAAGGTATGGTTCAGCAAAGTGATAATAGAAAAAACTCCGGTAAACCGGAGTTAAAAAACAAAGTGTATCACTTCGCCGAAACCAGCTTATCCCTTGCAAAGTTGCCCGCCGGCATTGCTTTGCTCCGTTTAGGCTGGTAGTATAAAGTTAAACCGGCTTTGCAAAATATGTGAAAAGTTTTTTGTGTACACCCACCGTTAGACGAATATTGCAGCAACAGCGTAAAACCCTGTCGTCTGTTTCTAAGATAGGATACAGGTGTACATTTTTAAAAAGTTAAAAGAGATCATGCAGCTTCAAAGTCCAAAAAGCACTTTCGATGTCTGTTTATAGAAGTGTACTTTTTCATATTATAGCATAGCCTAAAATCATATTGCCATGTAAAAAGTAACCCCAAAAAATATTTTTAGCAGACCATGCAGCGGAAACTCAACATAGAAGTTATTCGTCAAGCCCCGATATGAAGCACAGCAAAATTACCGCTGCTGAAGATAACCTTGTCAAGCCCGTATTTTGGCAAACCCGATGTTGTACGTTCGCCCTTCTATCTGTACATTAATAAAGACTTGCATATCAAATTCGTTGTTATTTTTTACTAAAATTATTCTCCAAAAATTTAAAAATAAGGTCAAAATGTTTTAGTGGTTCTCCATGCCCACCTTCTATAACAATATGCTTATTGGCATGTTTAAATTTGTTGGCATTTAGTCGAGCTATCATTTTATCGCACATTTCTACACTCGGAATATGGTCATCTTTGGTAGCCGATAAAAGTAAAATCGGGCCATTAATATTTTCTACTTTAATTAATGCTTTTTCTTCTGATATGCTGTCTTTTAACATAGCTGTAAATGCTCCCCTTAAATCACGTTTCATTAAAAAAGGAACAGCTTCTTCATTAACGGGTACAAAAGGGAGTTCTTTATTATTAAATGTCCATGCAGAAGTAGTAAAATGATTGGTGTGGCCCGGAAACGCTACATGGCTTGGAACAATAGCAATAACAGCTTTTATGTCTTTATAAAAAGAGCCTGTCAGCAATGCTAAATCTCCACCTCTTGAACCGCCAATTATTGCAATTTTCTTTTTATTAATTTTTTTATTTTTTGCGGCTACCATTATGGCATCATGCAAATGATTGATAGATATTTTATTCAACGTATCGGGTGTGCCCTTGCCGCCAAAATAACCAAGGGCTAAAAATGCATAACCCTTTGCAATAAATTGGTCTCTTGTTTTTTTCCAATAGTCGCTATCCCATGCATTTCCGCCTTCGGAGCCTCCAAGCCCTACTATAAGCGGTTGATTGCTGCCTTCTCCTAAATATAACCTGCTATCCACATGGGGCGTAATGAGTTTTGATTGGGCAAAAGCATTAACTGAAATAGTTATAAAAAAGACAATAAATGTATTTTTTAAGAATTTGAAATAGTTCATAGTTTTTTATTTTTTTGCAAAAGTGAACATTTAAAATTCTTCAACCTTTGACCTATATCAAAAAATTACTTTTCCGCCCTGATTCTGCTTAATGTTTCCTGTGTAATGCCCAGATATGATGCTACCATCCCCAATGGGATACGATGATGGATGTCGTGATACGTTTGACAAAAATGTTCATACTTCTCTTTTGCAGTTGTAAATCGCATAGAAGTGACTCTTTCTAAAAAGTGACTAAACATACTACCCATGGATAACCTGGCGTAGCGTTCCATATTTGGAAAATTGTCAAACAGAAAAACAAGGTCATTGACATGTAAGCAAAAAACAACTGTATTTTCAATGGCATCAATGTAATAAATGTCAAGCTGTCGTTGCCTAAAGCTACGAGGTGAGTTTACCCATTCACCTTCACTGCCGAAATATTCACTTACTTCTTTGCCGTCTTTAATAAAATACAATCTTAATAATCCTTGCAGAACGAAATAACTATGTGTACAAATTTTATTGGCATCATGAATAAGTTCACCCTTTTTAAATGTATGTTGTTTAACCCGACTGATAATTTCATTTTCTAAATTATCACTCAGGTCTATGTATTGAGAAAAGTGCTGGAGAAGTGCAGTCATTTGTAAATTTAAGGAATCGGTAATTATAGCGGGGTATGTAAAAATAGCTTAGTGTCGGGTCGGTAAAGTCATGGATGTTTGTATATGTGTAGGATGTTCAATAGGGTGACGTACAACGGGCAGGGCTTGCTGCAGGGCTGGAATTCATTGCTCGTCCGCCCGGAACCGCTGCTGATTAAAGATATAAAAGTACAGGTTAACAAACAAAAGCTCAGCGATGTTTGTCTAGCCCAGATGAAGCACAACAGCGATAAAATGACCATTGCTCCAATGTCCAGCCAGCCTTGCAGCAAACCCAATGTTATAGGCTGGCCTTGTCAATGTCAATTATAAAGTCTCCCATCCGCATTCCGTGTCCATATAATTTGTTTCTTTCTTTGTCAAATTGTGCTGTTGCTGGCCATACATAGCCATAGTCGCCACCAGTTTTGTTGAACCAGTCAAACGGTAAAATATTGATGTCGTCTTTATTAATAAAAACAAGTACAAATTTTTCGTAGTATTCCTGGTCATATTTTAAGTTCTCTTTTCTGATGTAAGTAACAAAGCTATTTAAGTCAAGGTCTGTGTCAAACTTATTGTGTCCTAATGAGAATTTTAAAAGGTCAATTTTTCTAGTCAAAATAATTGGAGTGTCGGCTAACTTGGCAAGTTGAATTTGTGTAATGTCCAGCGTGTCGTAACCAGTCGACCAATAATTTAGCTTGTCATTTTGAACCATTAGTGTCGCACCAAATGGAATTGTCAAAAGTGTAGTTTTTGATTTGAAAAAACTTAAAGCCTTCTTTTCAGTAATAATGAGGTCTTGAGGCATTTTTGTCTTTTCGTTGTTTGTCACATAAGAAGAAAGACCAAATGATGAAAGAGTTTTGTTGAATTTGTCAAGATTAAAGAAGTAAGGAAAATAAAATTGGGTTGGTGTCATTTGTATGTTGAATTGAAAACGTTGCTTCAATTAGGCTTGCCTATAACGTTCGAGGCTTTGTGCAGTTGGGGAATTGACCAACTGTCCGCCCGGAACTGAAGCTAAATTTATAACTAAAAGCCGAAGTTTAGAACTACTGCCCGGCAGAATT
>JBJXGJ010000076.1:0-19980 GCA_046153805.1 Ferruginibacter sp.
TAATAAAGAAAAAAAACACTCTTTTGCCAAACATTGTAACAATTTTGGCACATAATAGATCCGAAAAAATCAATTTTAAGCACTTTTTAGTAAAATGAAATTTGTCTATTGCAAAATCTGGGTTTAATGCCTGGCTGTTGCTCCGTGGTTTGCGCACATTGCCCATGAGGCTGCAACAGATAACTGCCACAACAGAAACCATCATTCATTTTTTAAAAGCACAACCGACAGTAGAGTCTGTTATTTTTCCTTTTGAAAATGATTTTCCGCAGGTCGAACTGGCACACCGGCAAATGAAGGGTGCGTGTGGTTTGCTTACATTCATATTAAAAGAAGTGAGCCTTGCACAAATAGAACACTTTTGCGAAACCCTGCGCCACATAAAAATGGCCGTAAGCTGGGGAGGCCACGAAAGCCTTATCATTCCTCGCTGTGCGGGTATGGCGATGCACCAGTTTAACATAAAAAATAAGGAGCACAGAATGCTGCGTTTGTATGTGGGGCTAGAAGATGCTGCCTATATAATTAAAGACCTGCAGGCAGCTTTTGATACTATCCCTGTGTAAAATCCCCCTACTCAATTTGTTGGTTGTGCAAAGTATGCCGATTAAACATTAGTAAAAATTTTATTGTGAATAATATCTTGATAACATATCGTTCTGTTCCAAAATTACTATTACATGAAGAACACGTAAAAACAGCGCATTTCTTTAAATGCAGTGGCAAAATCTTTTCGTAAAATGTTGAAGGGGTTTTTCTTTACAACGAGCAGCGAAGACTTTAACAGGTTAAAGAATTTTATCTGCTAGAACATTACATACCGTTCTAAAAAAGCCGGTGAAATGCATTGCTGAAAATGGTTTATCCTACCATACAGATGCTATTTAAACGAAAACTTTTCCGTTTATAAAAATCCTTGTAGTTCTAATTATACAAATGATATTTTTGTATATGCGAATTTTTATAACCCTTGCAGTTTTTCTGTGCTTTACACAAATTGCAGCTGCCCAGCAAAAGTGGAACTTACAATCCATTGTAAACTATGCAATGGCAAATAACATAAATGTAAAACTGCAGGATGTACAGGCAAGAGTTGCTGCTGTAAACCTTAAGCAAAGCAAACTTTCACAATATCCAAATGCAAATTTTAGTACCAATACATCTATAAACTCTGGTAACAACCAAGATCCTACAACATTTGGCCGTATAACGCAAACCTTTTTGGTAGCAGGGCTTCAGTTACAGTCCAGCGCAGATATCTTTAATTTTTATAGTAAAAGGAACAGCATCGCTGCCAATAATTTTGAGGCACAGGCGGCCAACGCATCTACTGATAAAATAAAAAATGATATAGCACTTTCTGCTGCCAATGCTTACCTACAGATCTTACTTGGTAAAGAGCAGGAAAATATTGCACTTGTACAAATACAGCAAACACTATCTCAACTTACCTATACACGCAAGCTGGTAAATGCAGGCTCACTGCCAGAACTTAATGCTTCTCAGCTGGAAGCACAACTTGCGCTGGACAGTGTAAATTACATAACCTCAAAAGGGAACACCACATTAAACTTGCTTTCTTTAAAAGCATTAATGAATATAGACGCAGCTGCTCCATTTGAAGTAGAAACACCTCCCATAGACAAAATACCGGTGGAGCCCATTGCATCTTTACAACCCGATTATGTATTTGATATTGCATTAATAAACCTACCACAGCAAAGAGTAAACGAACTAAGGCTAAAAGCGGCCGAAAAAAATGTGGCTGCTGCAAAAGGTTCTATGTATCCCACGCTCAGTGCATTTGGCAGCCTGGGTAGCAATTATAATAATCAATCTCGAACGGTAACAGGATTTATTCCAAAAGTTTCAACTATTGGTTCTGTAAATGTGTCGGGCACCAATTATATAGTAACAAGCCCATCAGGTACTCCTGTCTTTAATAAAACAGCATTTACCAACCAGCTTTCAGATAATTTTAGGCAGGCAATTGGGCTAAATATAAGTGTACCGATTTTTGGTGGGGGCGCTTTGCGCAGCAATTATGAAAGGAGCAAACTGAATATAAACACGGTACAGCTGCAAAAAGAACAGGACAACCAAAAACTAAAGCAGGATATTTATCAGGCTTATACAGCCGCGGCAACTGCTTTGGAGCAATTTAATGCCAGTAAAAAATCGGTTGCCATCAATGAACTTAACCTTAACTATGCAACAAAACGTTTTAATGTAGGCATGCTTGGTACTTTTGATTTAATAACCACCCAAAACAATCTTTTAAGAGCCAAGCTGGAACTTGCGAGAACACAATTTGATTATGTTTTTAAAATGAAAGTACTAGAGTTTTATAAGGGCATGGGGCTGAAATTGTAATCTGGTATTTAGTAGTGAGTACTGAGTATTTAGACAGGGTTCTGCCTCTCAAGAATTATTTAGAAAACACAAATTTTTAATATTAATAAGTTTAGAACAACACACGATTATCTCAATACTAATATCTCAATACTCAATACTGATTTATGAACAAAAAAACAAAATGGATTTTAATAGGCATAGGTATTTTATTGGTGCTACTGATAGCGCTTTCTAAACTGGGTGTTTTTGGAAAAGAGGAAGGCACAAGTGTAACCGCCGAAAAAGCTGCCACACGCAACATTACAGAAATTGTAAATGCCAGTGGCAAAATTTATCCCGAAATTGAAGTGAAAGTGAGCCCCGATATTAGCGGAGAAATTACAGAACTTACCGTTGCAGAAGGTGATACCGTAAAAAAAGGACAACTGCTTGCACGCATTTATGCAGATGTTTACAATATACAACGCAGCCAGGCAGCAAGTGGTGTGGCACAAAGCCAGGCACAGGTAAACGTTTCTCAGGCACAGGTGAGCAACTCGCAAGCGGCATTAGATGCACTAAAGGCACAACAGGAACAGGCAGAGAGAAATTACAATATGCAGAAAAAACTATATGATGAGAAGGTAATCAGTGCCAATGAATTTAATGTGGCAGATGCCAATTT
Source organism: Ferruginibacter sp. (assembly GCA_046153805.1). GTDB lineage: Bacteria > Bacteroidota > Bacteroidia > Chitinophagales > Chitinophagaceae > Ferruginibacter. Next base: position 3,020 of record JBJXGJ010000076.1, read on the forward strand.
TAAAACCGCAATAGCAAATTACAACGCCGCAGTACAAAGCATACGTGGCGGGCAGGCAAGTGTACAAAGTGCAAAAGCGAGTGTACAAAGTGCAAAAGATAACCTAGCAAAAGCCAATACTGATCTTGGTAGAACGGCTATTGTAGCACCTATGGATGGCGTGGTGAGTTTATTGAATGTAAAAAAGGGCGAAAAAGTAGCCGGCAACAGCTTTAATGTAGGTACAGAAATGTTACGCATTGCCGATATGGACAAAATTGAAATAAGGGTTGACGTTGGTGAAAATGATGTGCCTAAAGTAAAACTTGGCGATAGTGCACTGGTAAGTGTAGATGCGTATAGCGAAAGAAAATTTAAAGGTATTGTAACACAAATAGCAAGTAGTAACAATGGTGCAGCTACGAGTGGGCTTAGTGCTGCAACTACCGATGTAACGCAATATAAAGTTTACATAAGAATTTTAAAAGAAAGCTATGCAGATTTGCTAGGTAAAGGTACTTTTCCTTTTAGGCCAGGTATGAGTGCCAATGCAGATATACAGACAAAAACTCAACGTAATGTAATAACGGTGCCTATAAATGCAGTAACTACCAGAGATAAAAATGACAGCCTCACTATTGATAAAAAGAAGGCACAAGTTTCAGATAACGTTGACCAGAATGCTACAGACGATGATATAGTGGTGGTTGTATTTGTAAAGGGTGCAGATAATAAAGTAACACGAGTGCCGGTAAAAACCGGTATACAGGATATTAATTATATTGAAATTACCAGTGGGTTAAAAGCTGGAGATGAAGTTGTAACCGGCCCTTATGATGTGGTGAGCAAAACATTAAAAAAAGGTACCCAGGTAAAAGTGGTAGATAAAAAAGCCCTGTTTGAAAAAGTAAAATAATCTATCCCCATGACTTAGATGAATGAGCGATATGTTTGCAGCGTATCGCTCATTTTTTATAAATTAAAAAACAGCTACTCTTATTTTTGAATCGTCGTACCCAGCAACCTGACAGCTTTGAGAAAAATAGCATTGACATCATTTATTTTACTAGTGTTTTGTAAAATTAGTGCGCAAAACATCGTTTTTGGCCTAACCCTTACAAATGAAAAAATGAAAATATAGTAAATGCTACTACTAAAATTCTTCGTGCAAAAGATTCCATCGTATGATTTTCAAAATTTGCATCGGGGGAAACTAATTTTTTGTAAAAAAAATACTTTCTATTTTCTAAAAATTACGTCATACAAAAGTGATCTCGTAACAAAAACAAAAAGCAAAATAACGATAGAACTTGGTATCAAACTAACGGTAAGTCTAAGTAAAAACAACTCTGCTTATTTTTCTGATACCAGTACCGGTAAATATATAGATCGGCTGCAAACCAACAAATTTAAGTACACCGAAAATGTAGCTGCATCGTATTTACAAATAGCTAAAACCTTTGGTGGCCTTACGGTAAAACCTGGGTTACGGTTAGAATATACTGACATTCGTGGACAGCAAATTATACCCGCCGATACCACATTTGCCATAAAGCGTACAGATCTTTTCCCCTATGTATTTTTGAAACATAAAATTGGAAATTTATTTGGCTTCGTACTTACCGATAATGCCATTTTTCGCAGAAGCATTACCCGACCTTTCTATGAGTCGCTCAATCCTTATCCTCGCTATGCAGATCAATATACCTATGATATTGGTAACACGGCCCTGCAACCACAGTTTACAACCAACTATGAATTTAATGTAACGGCAAATGAGTTCCCTGTTTTTTCTATAGGCCTCAACGATATAAAAAACATATTTACGACGCTTACTTACTCCCGTGGCGATACCTTGTTTCGCACCTATGATAACCTTGGTACCAACAAAGAAGTTTATATGCGGGTAGTTGTTGGAATACCCCCGGGTAAAAAATACTTTTTTTATGCTGGTACGCAAATGAACATTATAAATTACAAAGCCCAGTACGACCGTGTTCCTTTTACTTTTAAGCAATCAAGCTGGATTGTATTTATATTTCAAAATTATAAACTGATGCCTTCACTTACTTTAAGGTTAAACAGCTTTATGCGTATAAACAGCATCGACAATTTCTTTGAACTGAAAACTTTTGGATGCATTACGCTATCGGCAAACAAAAGTATTTTATAGAAAAAAAGTGACGGAAATACTTACTGCAAATGATTTTTTGCAAACCAACACTAACACTTTTGTAGTGAACCAGCCAAATTTTGTTGCCGATGGCTTCCGCTTTTCCGATACGCGCCGGATTGGGCTTGCCCTAAAATATAATTTTGGGCTAAAACCAAGGCCGGAGAAAAAACAGGCTTTTGCAATACCGCAAGAAGTAGTGCACTAAAATAAATTTAGGGAAACATTTCCGCCGCCATTAGTAAAGCTTCGGGCTTACCTACATCTAACAGTTTTCCCTTGCTGTGGTCGAAGCAGTTAATATTTAAACCTTCAAAAGCAAGCCTCAAATAGAGATCTATCATTGAAAATTTTCCCTCTTCTTTAATGTGCTTAAATATTTGAGGAGAAATAATATGTATGCCACTAAAGGCTTTTTTGGTGCCGGCTTTGCCCTTTTGTTCTCCGGTTTTTTCGTTTAACCAGCCGCATAAAATATTGTTATCGTCAAACAACAAATACCTGCTGGTACTTCTATTTGTTACAGCAAGTGTAGCCAGCACATTTGATCGTCTGTGCAGTTCTTTCATCTCACCAAGATCAAGGTCTGTAAGCATATCTGCATTCATTAATACGAATGACTCAGCAGAATCCTGTAGAAAAAACCCAGCCTTTTTTAAACCGCCACCCGTTTCCAATACCTCATCACTCTCATCACTCACCAAAATATTTGCACCCCAACCATTATTCTCTTTTATTGTATTTATAATCTGGTCTGCAAAATGATGAACGTTCACAACAATTTCGTTTACCCCAAATGATTGCAGATAGGCAATATTTCTTTGCAACAATGATTTACCATTTACCGGCAATAAGGCTTTGGGATGGTTTTCTGTAAATGGTTTTAGCCTAGTGCCTAGGCCTGCTGCCAGTATCATTCCTTTCATGCCGTTTCTTCAAAATTTTGTTCAATATGTTTTACAACCGTTTTTACACTGTACTTATTTTTTAAATGTCGTGCAAGCGCATCTGCCGCATACACACTTCTATGCTGCCCGCCGGTGCAGCCAAAATTTACTTCCAACACTTCAAAATTTCTTTTTATATAATCCTCTACAGAAATATCAACTGTGCTAAAAACACCTGCAAGAAATTCTTCCATACGGGTTTTATCAACCAAATAATCCTGCACAGGTTTGTCTCGCCCAGTTTCTTTTTTGTGTTCTTCAATCCTTCCGGGGTTTAAAATACCCCTACAGTCAAACACAAATCCGCCCCCATTATCGGATACATTTTTGGGGTACCCGCTCTTTAAAAAAGAGAAGCTTTTTATATTAACCACCAGCGGCGTTTCTGCTGTTGCTTTAATTGGTTGAAACCGATGGACAATATCATCTTCAACGATGAGGGTAAGAATTCTATCAAACTCCGGTACGGCTATTCCCATTTTATTATCTTGTAAAAACGCTCGTAGGTTTTGTAAGGCGAGCGGGATGCTGGTAAGAAAATGCGCTTTTCGTTCAAACAAACCTCTAAAACCGTAGGCCCCTAAAACCTGCAACAACCGTATCAATACATAGCCATTATATTGGCTCACAAATCTTGTTCTATCAACAGTTTGCCCTAACTCAAGTTCCACACAATCTATATAATATTGCAGTAATTCATTCTTCCCTTCATCGCTCAAATCTGCTTTTGCCTGCCACAGCAACGAAGCAACGTCGTACTGCACAGCTCCTTTCATTCCACCCTGATAATCTATAAAATAGGGCTCCTCGTTTTTTATCATCACATTTCTGCTCTGAAAATCTCTGAACATAAAATATTTATAGTCTGCGTGATTTAGGTAGCTACTCAGTGCTTCAAAATCATCGCCAAGCTTTTCTTTATCGTAGGCCAGTTTCAGCGTGTCTAAAAAATAATATTTAAAATAAAGCAAATCACTTAGAATGGCCTGCTTACCAAATTCTTGGCTTGTAATACATTGCTTATAGTCTAAATCTGCATCAGCTTTTACCTGCAATTTTGCAAGGGCCTTTATGGCTTTTTTGTAGAGTTGTTTAACTCTCTCGGTATAACCTTCGCTTTCTAAAACATCAAGCAAACAGTCTGTACCAAAATCTTCTTGTATGTAAAGCATAAAATCGCTGCTAACAGCAAAAATTTTCGGCACCGGCGCTTGTATATTTTTAAAATGATTGGTAAAATAAAGGAAAGTATTGTTTTCTTTTATATTAAGATTATATGCGGCTATGTAGCTTTTTGTATCAGTTGTAATTCTATAATAAACCCTGTCGCCTCCGCTTTTTGCGAGCTTTTCAATACCGGTAATTTTATCACTGCTAAAACTGTGAAACAATTCTTCTATTAATTCTTTTATGGTTGTCATGCCTGTTTACTGATGAAGCGTAAAAATAACCAAAATATGCGCAGCTTATAAAATCGCATTTTATAAACAAGTGAATGAATTTGTAAGTAGCTTTAAGAAATTCTTTGATGAAAAAAATATTTGTATTTATTCTGTTTATAAGTGTTGTTGCGGATGCTGCATTTGCGCAGTTTTTTAAAAGAGACGAATCTTTTGCGCACACTTTTTCTATTGTGGCTAGAGGTGCCTTAACCGGCGAAATGGCTGTAGGTGTGCAAAGCCATTGGTTTAGTGTGGGTACAGCAGTCCCGTGGGGAGAAGCAGGCGTAGGCGTGGTGGCCACGCAGGCTTTCGTAAATAAAAGCTATGGGCCAAACGGCTTGGCATTAATGAGAAATGGAAGAACAGCAAGAGAAGCGCTAACTGAATTATTGGCAAAAGATAAAGGTCGGGAAGTGCGCCAGGTTGCTATGATAGATGTAAATGGCGATGTACATTCCTACACAGGAAAGAGTTGCATTGATAATGCATCAAACATTACAGGCAAAAATTTTTCTGTGCAAAGCAATATGATGCTTAACAATAAAGTTTGCCCAGCAATGGTGAAATCTTTTGAGGCAAGCGAAGGAAAGCCCTGGGCAGAGAGAGTTTTGACCGCATGAAGAGCTGCCAAGGCTGTTGGTGGTGATGTTAGGGGGAAGCAATCTGCTGCAATTTTGGTGGTGGCAGGCAGAGCAAGTACTCAGCCATGTAGGGCGACCTTGCTACAGAAAAAAATGATATGAAACTGGCAATGGATGAATATGGTGCGGCCATGAAAATGTTTCCTAAAAACCTTAAAATGCAATATTGGACTGCCATTACAATAGCCAATAATAAAAAAGTAAAAGAGGCAACTGCCATGTTGTAGAAGATATATTTACAAGATGCAAACTGAAGAGAACTTACAAAAAGAGTACCAAAAGTAGATCTACTCACGGTAAGCACCGATGAATTGAAAGCCTTGGTAAAATAGCTAGTTTGCTTTTAATTTTTCCAGCATGTCGTTGCTGGCTGAGTCAGAATATATGCCATAACCATTTACGAGAAGGCCTTTCATGTTGTGTATTGAGGAAGAGATAGCGTACAAAACGGCCTGGTCAGAAGGATCTTCGTTTACATCGAACCGAAAAGATTTATCTATTTCAAATTCGTGGGGTGATAAGTCTTTTCTGCCAGCAATGCATTCGAGGCAATTTTCTTTTAAATTAAAGTCTTCTGTGTATCCCTGCTGTTTTAAAGCTTCTATTGCTTGTGTGAGTGTGTCATAATTTTCCATAAATAAATTATTGTTTAAAAAAAGAGAATAAGTTTAAATTTGAGTTATTATCAATTATACCGGTTGAATAAATTTAAAACAATTAGTTAAGCTGTTAAATTTTTTATTATGCCTTTACAATATGTTTCAGACAGCTCTGGCAGCACGATTGCAGTACAGATACCAATTGAAGATTGGGAAATTATGAAAGATAGGTATGAACAAAAACAAGAAATACCTACATGGCACAAAAGTATTATTGCCGAAAGGTTAAAGCAATATGAACTCCAGCCGGATGCAGTAACAAGTCTTGATGATTTTATTAAGGAATTGAATATGGAAGATGATAACAAAATATAAAGTTGTTATCGCCGACCTAGCAAAACTAGATGTTAAAGAAATTAGATTAAATTATAAACTGATTCAAAAAGAATTAGCAAATAGGTTTTCTGCAGATTTACAAATCACCTTATTTTCAATTGAAAGACTACCGACGGCTTACGCTAAGAGATATGGTGATGTGAGATTTGCAAATCTTGATATTTTTCCCTATTTAGTTGAATTTTTTATCAAGGATAATAACGAAGTAATTGTTATCGCTGTTTTATACAATGGAAGAGATCCTAATTTTTTAAAGAGCCGTTCGCAATTGTAATATTAAAAGTGCCGCCCCAATAACGAGGCGGCATTTATTATTGATTCAAAATTTCTATTTCTTATTTCCATCTACATCCAACTCCACAATTTCGTAACCCATTTTTTGCAAACCGGGTAATATTTTTGCTTTATCACCTACCAACAGAATGTTCATTTTATTTACATCGAGCCATTTTTTTGCAAGTGCATCCAACTCTGCTTTTTTCATATTTTTTAAGATATTACTTTGCGTGCTTACAAAATTTGCAGGGAGGTTGTATTGCAAAATTCTTCCTACGAAGCCTGCTTTTTGCCCACCTGTTTCATAAGCCAATGCATCTCTCTGGCCAATGGCCATTTTCATAAATGCCAATTCTTCTTCGGTAATTCCTTTGGCGGCATAGTTTTTTATTTCTTTAATTACTTCTATCAATGCACTGTCGGTAGCATCTGCACGTATACCTGCACTAAAAGTATAATCACCGCTGTATTCGCTTCCCGAAAAAGAAGAACGGGCACCATAAGTCCATCCCTTATCTTCTCTTAAATTAATGTTTAACCTGCTGTTAAAATCACCACCTATTGAATAATTTACAAGCCCCATTTTATAAAATTCGCCGGTTGCATCATACAACAAATTGGTAGGTGTTCCTACACGAAATTCGGTTTGTGCAGCTTTAGGCACATCTATCAAAAATATAGTTGTTTTGGCTGGTGTAACTCCTTTTGGAGGCATAGTGACACTTGGCTTTTTATTTGGTAATTTATTTAAGAATGCCAGTTGAGGCAGTACTTCACCTTCTGTGACATCTCCAACAACTACCACTCTTGCATTTTGTGAGGTAAGGTTGTTGTTGTAAAAATCCTGTACATCCGTCAGGGTTAAATTTTTCACAGTTGCTTCTGTGCCGTTGCCGCTCATGCCCAAAATACTGTTGCCAAAATTTAATTTATCAAATACATTATCTGCAATGGCAGATGGTTGAGCTTTTAACTGTTTAAACCCTTCCATGGCCTGCTTTTGCAACCTGCTAAAACTTGCAGCTTTAAATTCAGGATTCAGCATTCTTTCTTCTAATAACTCAAGTGTTTTAACCAAATTCTTTTTTAGCGATTGTACGTTAAAAACGGTTGCATCAAATGTGGAAGAGATATTTATATTACTGCCAATTTTTTGCAATTCAACGGCCATTTGCTCTGCAGTATATTTCTTTGTGTCTTCGTTTAGCATAGATGCCGTCATATCTGCAATACCCGATTTTTCAGGCATATTGGTTTCTGCTATTTGGCCGCCAGGTATTCTTATTGATATGTTTACAATTGGCAATTCTTTGCTTTCTGCAAAAATCATTTTGATACCATTTGCTGTTTGTTTTTTTGTAAAGGCCGGAACTTTTACTACAGGATTTGCACCAACGCCAGGTTGTTTTTTTCTATCAAAATTATCAGTAGCTTTTACATATTTTAATCCATCATAACCATAATTTGGTCTGTTGTAATTTTTAGTATCTACGGTATAGTTATCAGTTGATACAGGCATTACTGGTTGTCCCTTCACCAATACACTTACCGTTACACTGTGCTTGCCTTTAATATATTTGTTGTAGGCGGCCATTACATCTTCTTTGGTAACAGCACGGTACATGTCTAATTGCTTGCCAATCATATTTGGGTTACCAGTGTAAGTTTGAAAAGCAGCTAGCTGCGATACTTTGCCTGATACACTTTGTAGTCCATTTATAAATTGTGCTTCAAGAGCGCCTTTAAATTTTACAATATCTTCATCTGTTACGCCTCTTTGCTCAAATGCTGCAAGCGATTCCTGTAATAAACTATCCATACCAGCAAGTGTTTTACCCGGGTACGGCGTTACCTGAAAACTAAATACACCTGCAAGCTCACTTAAACTGCTGGAAGCATTTGCATTTAATGCTTTTTGTGTTTTTACCAAATTCTGATATAAAATCGAATTTTTGCCCTGGCCTATAACCTGAGCAAGGCATGCAAGTGCTGCCATATCTTTATCATAATTAGGTACGGTTGCAAATGTTTTTGTAAGAATAGGGAGTTTAGCGTAGTTGTCAGTTAATGAAACATAGCGATCCTGTTCTATTACCACCGGTGCCAAAATCGTTTTTGTGACCTCTGGACCACGTGGTATGCTGCCAAAATATTTATCAATCATTTTTACAACTTCCGCAGGTTTAATATCTCCACCAACTGTAATAGTTGCATTGTTTGGTCCATACCAGCGCAAAAAGAAGTTTTTTAAATCCTGTACGTTTACCCTGTTAAGGTCTTCTATATACCCAATGGTGAGCCAGCTGTAAGGATGGCCGTAAGGATATAAGTTTTTACTTGAAAATTCTCCCACCAAACCATAAGGACGGTTGTCATAATTTTGACCTCTTTCATTTTTTACAGTGCTGCGTTGTATTTCAAATTTTTGCTGTGTTACCGCATCAAGCAAAAAACCCATACGATCACTTTCCAGCCACAGCATTTTTTCTAATTGGTTAGATGGTACAGTTTCGTAATAGTTCGTACGATCCTGGTTGGTACTTCCGTTTAGCGTACCGCCCGAGCCAGATATTATTTTAAAATGTTGCTCATCTGCTACGTTATCGCTTCCCTGAAACATCATGTGTTCAAAAAAATGCGCAAACCCGCTTTTACCAATTTCTTCCCGTGCAGAACCCACGTGGTAAGTAACATCTACATGCACCAACGGATCACTGTGGTCTTCCGCTAATACAATCGTAAGCCCGTTTGGCAAAACATATTTTTGATAAGGAATTACAATTTCATCCCCTTTTTTGGTAACAGTCTCTACCAATTTTGCCTGGCTAAAACCGGTAGTTACTGCAAGGCAAAATGCTGCTGTCGCAAAAAGATTTTTCTTCATAAATTATTTTGGTTTAAAATTGAAAATACGATAAAAAATAAAGATTTATTTTACCGCTTATCATTTACATCTCATGTTATAAAAAATGCATTTATTACATTTATAAAAAATTAAAAGCAATGAAAACAAACCATGAAATTGACTATAAAATTTTTGGAGAAGAATTACAGTATGTTGAAATTGAACTGGATCCTAATGAAACAGTGATTGGCGAACCCGGTGGGTTTATGATGATGGATGACGGCATACAGATGAATACTATTTTTGGCGATGGTTCGCAAAACAGCAACAGTGGCGGTTTATTGGGCAAATTAATGAGTGCAGGCAAAAGATTATTGGTTGGCGAAAACTTGTTTATGACGGCATTTACCAACCAAGGGCAGGGTAAAAAAAGAGTGAGTTTTGCTGCTCCTTACACGGGCAAAATAGTAGCCTTAGATTTAGCGGAATTAAATGGAAAAATAATTGCACAGAAAGATGCTTTTTTGTGCGCTGCAAAAGGAGTAAGCGTAGGTATTGAATTTCAGCGCAGGTTGGGTACGGGCATTTTTGGTGGCGAAGGTTTTATAATGCAAAAATTGGAAGGAGATGGATTGGCTTTTGTGCACGCAGGCGGCTATGTAACCGAGCGTACATTACAACCCGGCGAAGTATTAAAAATAGATACTGGCTGTGTGGTGGCCTATACTGCAGGAATTGATTTTGATATAGAATTTATAAAAGGAATACGCAATTTTATGTTTGGCGGTGAGGGATTGTTTTTTGCGAGGCTTCAGGGGCCTGGTAAAGTGTGGATACAATCATTGCCCATTAGCAGGCTTGCGGGCAGGCTTATGCAGTATGGCTTAGGAGGCAGAAAAGAAGAGGGCAGTATTTTGGGTGGTATTGGTAATTTGCTGGATGGAAGGGAGTAGAAAATGAAAATGCAAAACCGGTTTATTTTCCATAGTAATGGGAAATAGACCAGTAAATATTCTATTACAATGGTAAATAAGCTACCTTATTTACTCTCTACCACATAGGTAATATTTCCTTTCTCATCAATATTCTTCGTATAATATTCACCTGCAGGTGTTACATAATAAACCTTGTTATCCAGCACGACCGTTTTAAAATTTTCGGGTAAAGAAGACAGTGATTCACTGGTATTTGTCGCTTCAAAATTGTCTCCCATAAAATTGGATTGATTGTCTGTATTTAACACACCATCTACCCCCACTACTTCATATTTAGCTGGGCTATTATATGCACGCTGGTAATAAGTGCCATTGTACTCATAATAAGTTTCATTGTTTATATTAACGGTGGTTGCGCTTCTTGGTAAAGATGGCACCAGCGCACCCAATGGCGGGGCAATGGTTTGATAATATCCCTGATGAGGTTGGTAATACAAACCATCGTTGTAATAATACCTGTGTCTACCCAAATAAAAAGGATAATACCCTCGTGGCAACACATTTATTCGTATGCCAAATGAGGGACGACTAAATGGGCGATAATAAGAAGGATACGGATGATAGCCACCACCATAATAATATGTGTTTACAACAACCGGCCTGTTATAATATGCATTTGGTCTGTATGGCGAAGCGTAACGGATTGGAGGCCTAGCAACGACAACCGTACGAGGTCTGTAGTTGTGATAATAATTCGGTGCCTGTAATAGTTTGCCCTGTTACGAACGCCTACGTTCACCCTAACCTGCGCAGCAACATCTTGAAAAACGGTTAAACACAAAAGAATTATTGCGAAATATTTTATATGTTTCATAAAATGGTGTTTACAACTTAGACTGTAAGAGTGGTAATAGTTAAATGAGGATAAAATATAATCTATAGCATAAAATATCTAGTTGGCTTCGTAATTAAATTTTGCTTTTAGATTTAACACTTTGAGCCAATTTTATATGAAAGATTAAATAGAAGCCTTTCTAACTTTTGCAGGTTCTGAAAAAATATCTTTATTTTATTTTATATTTAATACTAGAAGTATATACAAAGTCGTCAAGTCTTTGTCAACTTTACGTTGTTTTTGCGCAGATGTTGTATTTGACCCAATGGATGATGGCTGCTAATATGTAAATTGTTTTTATGAAAATATTGTATTCATGTTTGTTTTTGATTTTATTTAAAAATTCAAATGCTCAGGAAAATGTTTTTATTGGAAAGGTTAATTATGTAAAAGAAACGAAATTATTGTCTGGTGAATATGTTGCTAAAAATAATGGAGAATCTGACACATATTTTAATAGCACTTCTTATGCGTTTGTACAAAATGTGAAAGTAGATATTAATGGGGTTGCTGATAGAGCAATGTTAACTATTCCAAACCAAGTGGCAAGTGATTCATTTGAAGTTGCACGGCAAAGAGAGAAAATAAAAAAACAAATTGAGAGCCAGATATCTAGTACAAGTGCATCTAAAACATTTATAGACTTTAAAACTAATGTAGCGCATAAGCCAAGAATAATTACTAATAATAGTTATTGTGTGATTGATACGCTTTCGAAAATTGTTTGGGAATTAAAAGAGGACACCATGACTATTGATGGGTTACTTTGCCAAAAAGCAAGAGGTTTTTTTATAGAGAAATTTTATACGGTTTGGTTTGCGGCTTCTGTGCCTTATGCTGCCGGGCCGTTAAATATGCATGGCTTGCCAGGAGTAATTGTATTGGCTACAAGCGAAGATGATAAAACCAGGTATAGAATGAAAAGTATAAACTATCCGTTACAAAACCCCGTAAAAATTACAGGCTGTAATGGCGGAAAACAAATATCTCCAACAGAGTTTTTACAATTGCAAGCAAAAGGAAGGGACGCCATAAAACAAAGTATGGAAGACTATAAAAATAAAAACGATAAAAATTAGAAATTATTTTTTATTAACTAAAACAATAATAAGCAGTTGTCTATTTTTAATAGCAACTGCTTGTTGTTATGGGCAATCTGTGCAAATGGGTGGTTATGTATTTAATGAAAAAAACCAACCTTTGGCAAATGTTTCCGTTGTGGCAAAACAAGGCTCTGTTATAAAAGTATTTGACGTTACTACCAATGCGGGTTTTTTTACATTAAGTTTATTACAAAAACAAAATTATACGCTTGAATTTAGCATTATCGGTTATGACAGATTAATCACCAATTTAAAAACTTCATTAAGTAACGAACAAAAATATTTTACTTTAAAACAAAAATATACTCCTGAAGACACTGTAATGATTACGGCCAAACGTGGTGTTTATGAAAAAGGAGATACCGTTTTTTATAATGCAGATTACTACAAAAGAAATAATGAAAATAATTTAAAAGATTTACTCAGTAATATGCCAGGTTTGCAAGTATTAGAAAATGGGAAAATAATGGCAGATGGCGAATTCGTAAGTAAAATACTAATTGATGGGAAAGACCTCACGGGAGAAAATTATGAGAAAATAGTAAACAATTTTAGCCCTCATGGGTTAGATCAAATACAGGTTTTAAAAAAATATAAAGACCCTTTTGAACTGTCAAACACTGCAAACGGCAATACAGAGGTAGCCATAAACTTAACTTTTAAAAATAAAAAAATAATCCCGAGTGCAAAAATTTCTTCAAGCATTGGCATTCCCATAAAATATTATGAACATAAAACTGATTTTTTGGTGCTAACAAAACCGGTAACTGCCATAAACTTCATTAATATTAACGCCATAGGAAATTCTGCCCAGTTAATATCTTCCCCAAATAGTTTATTTGGTAACGTAAGTACAGATGCTTTTAAAAAGCTAGGTAAGGGTTTGCCATACCAGAATACTACAAACGAACTTTTTTTAAAAATTACAAAGAATTTTTATTCCTTTAATACTACACAATATTTTGATAATAGTTCTCAATTTAATATCGGAAAAAAAATAACAAATAAATTTAGCGTTAATTACACACCTGAAAAAATACAACAAACCGAAAATGGTAGTAGTAAAACCTTTATAGATAACCAACTATTTGCCGAAACGAATTCTTTCAATAACCCCATTATAAATCGAAAAGTATTTAGCGTAAAAAACGAAATGATTTTTATGCTAAAAAAGCATGAGCAATTAAAATACAATTTTAGCATACTTGCAGAAAAGGAAAGCTCTTCAAGTAATAATTTACTTAATCTTAGAAATGTTGTCATAAAAAACGATAATAAAAAACTCTTCGGTAATTCCTTAATCAATTATACAAAGTTTTTAGAAAAAGAAATAGTTTTAAACATAGCTGTGTTTTATGATTTGCAACACAATACGGAGTTTTTAAACAATAACGGTGTTTTATATAACGATGTTATTTTTAGCAATACACTTGGATTAACAAAAATGCTGGAACAACGTATAAATGTAAGGGAGCAGAATATTGGCACCTATCTAAAATTAATTAAAAGGAAAAAAGACCACTCTTTCACCTTTCAACCTACATTTAAAAAAATCAACGGCCGCTTCCAATCAAATCTTTCTGCTTTAGCTACAACCAATATTCCTTATGCAAACGTAGATTCATTTAGGAACGATTATAGTTACAAACAAGTAAGTATAACAACACCCATTAAGTACAAATTTGATGTGTATAATTTTGAAATTAATCTTTTATTTGAGCCGATTTTTCTTAATTCTGATATTCATAATATTTCAAACAAAATTGCGAATTACAACACTTCAATAAATACGAATTATCAGTTTAAAAATAGGCGAAGTATAAGATTCAGTTTAACCCGCAATAACGATTTTAGTTTTTTAACAAAATTATTTGCCGCTAATGTGATCATAAATAATTCAAATAAAATAAGCAAAACGGGTTTTTTACTACAAGAAAAATCTTATAATTTAAATGTTGGTAGTAATAAGGGAGGGGCTTACTCAAATAAACCAAATTTTAGTTATACAATTAGTGGAAATTATAATACCCCAAACTATCTGCTAAATGCAAACAATAATAATTTTTATTCAGTTCAAAACTATGTCAATTATTTTTTTGTGAATAAGGGAATAACCGCTGCAATAAGTAACAATATTACATCTCAAAAATTAAACATCAGGTTCGAAAACACTGTAACCTTCTCTTCTCGTCAGTCTGTTTCTTCTCAAAATACTTTTTTTATTTCCTCAATATCTAATGCGTATCAAATAACAAATAGGATAATCTCTAGGTTTGAAAATTTTTTTAATTTTCAAATTAATAATACGTTATCGTACACTACAAATAAACGGAAAGAGAGTGCTTTTTTTAATAAGGCAACAACAAATATTACCAGTTTAGAAGTGAATATCAACTATATGAAAAAAAGCCATCTTGATATAGAAGCTCGGAATTATTATTTTAATACTTACAATGCAAAACCACAAAATGTTCTTTTACTTAAAGCCAGCTATAAACAACTGTTTAATAAAAACAAGATTAGATTAAACATTGAACTAAACAACCTTACCAACAGAAATGCATTTATATCTCAATATACTTCCATAACACAGTTCAATGAAACTAGGGTTTCTTTGTTGCCATTCTTTGCATTGTTAAAACTGGAGTTTTTGTTGTGACATAATTTTTTGAGGAAATTTAATATCGGCTTAGAATTTCCATTGTTAGAAATTTTGTAGTTAATAAGTCAGGATCTTTTCCAAACAAATCTTTTTCTTTTACATTTGCCCCAAACTAATTTCTAATGCAGGACCTCCAGGATTTTCTAATACCGATATCATTTGCCGTGATTAATGATGATGAAGGTTATGTAAAAGGGCAGCTTGGGGCACATATTATGACGCAGCAGGATGAAGATTTTGATATTGCTGCAGCAGACATTGTAATTATTGGGGTAAAAGAAACCCGTGGCAATGGCAACATGCAAATGGAAAACAATGCTGCGGATATTATTCGCAAACATTTATACAAACTTCATTACTGGCACACAGATATTAAAATTGCAGATGCCGGAAACATTGAAATAGGTGCTACGATTGCGGACAGTTATGCAGCTGTACGCACTGTGCTGGAAGAATTGTACAGGCAAAATAAAACCGTTGTTATACTTGGCGGTTCACATGATGTTACACTTGCGCAATACCATGCCTACCGCAGCGTAAATAAAATGGTAGAAGCTACCTGTATCGATGCAGAGATAAATTTAAAAGGCGAAAGCCAGGTGCCCGCAGAAAACTTTTTAATGGAAATGTTTACCGGCGACCCCAATATTTTAAAGCATTACAACCACATTGCTTTTCAAAGTTATTTTGTGCACCCACGCATGTTGCAAACGATAGATAAACTTCGGTTTGATTGCTACCGCCTTGGGCATGTGCAACATGAAATAGATGAAATGGAACCAGTGCTACGCAACAGTAACATGCTTAGTTTTGATGTGAGCGCCATTAAATACAGCGATGCCCCGGCTAATAAAAATTGTCCTAATGGTCTTACAGGTGTAGAGGTCTGCATGCTTACAAGGTTTGCTGGCATGAGCAATAACCTTAGCAGTTTTGGCTTATATGGCTATAACCCCTCAGATGATATAGAAGAGTTAACAGCTAAACAAATAGCGCAGACACTTTGGTATTTTATAGATGGTAGGCACAAAATGGCGCAGGAATCTTCATTGGAAGACCGACAAAATTTTAATGAGTACCATGTTGTTTTTGCAGAAGTAGATACGTTGTTTTTACAAAGTAAAAGAACCGACCGTTGGTGGATGCAGCTACCCAACGAAAAATTTATTGCCTGCAGCCACAAAGATTATTTAACCGCAGGCAAAAACGAATTTCCTGAAAGATGGTTAAGGGTACAGGAGAGGGGCTAAGTTATTTCATCATCTTATCCCACAGTTGCGGAATCCTCTTTACCCATATTAAATCTCTTTTTACCACACTAGCTTCCTGTGCTGGAGCACCCCAATAGGTTTTATTGCCCTCTAAGTCTCCACCTACACCTGTACGACCAAGCAGTACTGCGTTTTCGCCAATGGTAAGCGTTTTATTAATGATGCAGCCACCCCAAATTGTTACCCCATCTTTTATAGTAACACATCCTGCTATTACAACATTTGCAGCAATAAGGCAATTTTTACCAAAAACAGTATCGTGGCCCACATGTATCAGGTTATCAAAACGGCTACCTTTTCCGAGTCTTGTGTCGTGTGTTACACCTCTGTCAATAGTACAGTTTGCACCAATCTGTACATCGTCTTCTATAATAACCGTCCCGCCGCTCGGCATTTTTTTGTACCAAACTTCCCTTTCTTTTTTTGTATTGTAATAAAAGGCATCACTCCCAATTACAGTGCCCGCCTGTATTACAACGTTGTTACCTATAGTGCAATGATCCATAATTGTAACATGTGGATGAATAATGCAGTCGCTGCCGATGGTTACATTGTTGCCGATAAAAGCTGTTGGATAGATATAAGTTCCTTCGCCAATCGCATTTGTATTTATGTCTTTTGCTGCTTTGGTAAAGGGGCGAAAATGATTAATGATTTTGCAATAAGCCTCAAACGGATTATCGGTCAGCAACAAAGATTTCCCTGTAGGTACAGGTAATTCTTTATTTATAATGATAAAAGTGGCGTTACTGTTTATACACTTATCATAATATTTTGGATGGTCTACAAATGCAAGA
>JBJXGJ010000089.1:0-8552 GCA_046153805.1 Ferruginibacter sp.
CAGGTATTATTTCTGATTTTGTATGGACCCCAAAAGACAGTTTGAGTTATGACTCAGCCCTTGTTGTAACCGCTTATCCAACAAAAAGTACATGGTATAAATTAACGGTAAAAACAACTGTTGCAGATTATGGTTGTGCATTTGTGTCTTATGACTCAGTGAAGGTTTCCGTACAACCAATAGTAAGAGCTTTTGCAGGAAATGACACGATAGCTGTAAAAGGTGCACCGCACCAATTACAGGGATCTGGCGGATTAAATTATGAATGGTCATCGCCTACGGTTTCAATCTCTAATCCAAATACGAGGTATCCATTTGTAACCTTGTTAAACGATGCCAATTTTTATGTAAGGGTATCTGATGCGGTTGGGTGTGAAGGGTTTGATTCTGTTTTTGTAAAAGTGTACAACGGACCTACCTACTATGTGCCAAATGCATTTTCACCAAATGGCGATGGGCAAAATGATATTTTTAGGGCAATACCTGTAGGAATTTCAAATACTACTTATTTTAGAATATTTAACCGATTTGGAGAATTGATGTTTGAAACAAACCAATGGCTTAAAGGCTGGAATGGTACCTACAAAGGCAAACCACAACCAAGTGGTGCCTATGTATGGATTATAAAAGGTACAAGCAAGGATAACAAAACAGTTGAAATGAAAGGAACTATAATGTTGGTGAGGTAGAATTAATTTCATAATAAATTTGTAAGCTGTCTCTGTGAAAGGGGGCAGCTTTTTTTATTGGAATTGGTTTGCCGGGATGAAACCTAGGTTGATTTTTCTTCTCAGCAACGTCTCGGCCCTTGCCGGACGTTGCGTCAATTATAACGGCTTTTCTTTCAAAACGAAAACTTTATCCATCATTTCTGCAAGGTTATCAACCTTATAAAAACCTGCACACCCTTTTATGCCTTTGTTGCACATAAATTAAATAAAACTTTTGAAAGTAATTGCTTAAAAAATTAAACCGTCGCCGTTGTTGTTGTGAAGCTTCCGTAAGAAGCCTGGTGCATCAACAACACATGCTTGCTCTTGAAAAAACTCATAAGCCTACACTAATGTTTTTGGTACGCCTGCGGAACTTTACCGCCCTTTCGATACCGAAATCAACAACTGTGTTTATGAAAAAGCAGCAGTAGTAAAAGCCTACCGACATGGGCAAAGCCTAGCCGTATTCTATGATTTCATAAACACCAGAAAATAAAATAGGAATTGACACTTTTACCCTTACCTAAAATTCCTACCAGCATAAAAAATTCTTTCTTCCTCTTCACCTTTCAATTTTGGTTTGTTATTTTGTGCATGGGTTGGTATAGATATTTCATCAGCAAATGCGAGTGTTAGAAATTGCGGGTTGTCGTTGTTAGATGCAGTGAGTTGCCGTAATAGTTTCGAAAAATCAAAACACTTCTTTACAATTACATGCACTACTTCGCCTTCAATTTGTATAGAGCCTTCTACCATTATTAATTTTGATTGTAAAATCTCCTTTCTAAATTGATCAAATAATTTTTCAAAAATAACGAGGTTGGCAAAACCCGTTTCATCTTCAACCGTCATAAAACAAATACCTTTTGCTGTGCCTGGTCTTTGCCGCACAAGTACTAGCCCGGCAACTTTTACAGGGGCACCATTTTTTAAATCCCCTAACCTAATTGTTGATACAATATTTAACTGCTCCAGCTTTTCTCTCACAAAACTTACCGGGTGCGCTTTTAACGAAAGCGAAGTTGCTGCATAATCGTGCACCACATGTTCTGATGTTTTCATAACAGGCAGTTCAATATTTTCAACTGCTGCATCTGCAGGTGCCTGCCCCGCAAACATAGCCACCGGCCTGTCTTTGGTTGATACTTCCCACAATGCCTCTCTTCTATCCAAACCAACAGAACGAAACGCATCTGCATCTGCCAATTTCTCCAATGCAGCTTCGGGTACACCTGCATCTCTGAGGGTATTAATATTTTTGTAATCCACAGTTCTATTATCTACCAATATTTTTACATCTTCTTCCCGTAAACTTTTAACCTGTCTAAACCCAAGTCTTAATACACAATACTTTCCCGATTTTTCTTCAAGCCTGTTATCCCAATATGAATAATTAATATCAACCGGTCTCACTTCTACTCCGTGTTTTTTTGCATCGGCAATTAATTGTGCAGGTTGGTAAAAACCCATGGGCATACTGTTTAAAATAGCACAACAAAATACATCTGGGTAAAAACATTTCAGCCACGACGAAACATATACCAGCAAAGCAAAACTTGCTGCATGGCTTTCAGGAAAACCATAACTGCCAAACCCTTCCAGTTGTTTAAAAACACGCTGCGCATATTCCAGTTTGTAACCTCTTTGCAGCATACCCTCGGTGAGCTTTTTTTCAAATTTTGTAACCAGTCCTTTTGCTTTAAAAGTGGCCATACTTCTCCGCAATTCATCTGCTTCTGCAGCAGTAAAGCCGGCAGCTACAATGGCAATTTTCATTGCCTGTTCCTGAAACAACGGCACACCCAATGTGCGGCCAAGTATGTCTTTTAATTCCGGTGATGGATATTCAACCGGTTCCTGTCCGTTGCGTCTGCGCAAATAAGGATGCACCATATCGCCCTGTATAGGCCCAGGTCTTACGATGGCCACTTCAATTACAAGATCGTAAAAGCAACGGGGTTTCAGGCGTGGCAACATACTTTGCTGTGCACGGCTTTCAATTTGAAAAACACCAATTGTATCTGCGTGGCAAATCATTTCATATACTGCCGGGTTATCTTGCGGAATGTTCGCCAGTGTGAGATCAAGCCCATAATTTTCTTTTGCAATATCAAATGCTTTGCGAATGCAGGTGAGCATACCAAGCGCTAGTACATCTATCTTCATAAACCCGAGCGCATCAATATCATCTTTGTTCCATTCAATACAGGTGCGGTCTGCCATCCTTGCGTTCATTATAGGACAGAGATCAGAAAGTTTACCATTCGTAATTACAAAACCGCCAGTGTGCTGACCAAGCTGCCTCGGAAAACCCATAAATTCTTTTGTGAGTTGCAATACTTTTTTTAGGTGAGGGTCTGCAGGATTAAATCCATGATCTGTCAACAGTTTTCCTTCAAACCATTCATCTGTAAATTCCCACAAAGAGCCCGATAATTTGTTGATGGTATCTACCGATAATCCCATTGCTTTGCCCACATCACGAACAGATCCTTTTTTGTGTTGCTGAGTAACCGTTGCAACAATGGCAGCTCGATCACGCCCATATTTTTGAAAAATATATTGCATCACTTCTTCTCTGCGTTCATGCTCAAAATCTACATCAATATCTGGTGGCTCATTGCGTGCCGATGAAATAAACCGCTCAAACAACAGATCAAATTTTGTAGGATTTACAGAAGTTATGCCAAGGCAAAAGCAAATGGTTGAGTTGGCTGCGGAGCCACGGCCCTGGCACAAAATCCCCTGTTGTCGGGCAAAGCGAACAATATCATGCACTGTAAGAAAGTATGCTGCATAATTCATCTCCTCAATAAAAACGAGTTCGTGGTTAATGGCATTTGTAATTTTATCGGGCAACACATCACCAAAAAATTCTTTTGCACCTTTCCATGCAAGGAAAGTTAGTTCTTCCTGCGGCGTGCGACTTTCGGTGGTAAGTTCTACCGGGTATTCATATTTTAATTCATCCAATGAAAAAGTGCAAGCCGTTGTAATTTCCTGCGTACGCAGCAATGAATCCGGATACTGGCGAAATAATCGATTTATTTCATCAGCAGATTTTAAATATCTTTCTGCATTGGGGTGCAGCAAATAACCGGCTGTGTAAATTGTACATTTTTCTCTAATGCAAGTCATCACATCCTGCAATTGCCTGCGTGCAGGTTCGTGGTAGTGCACATCGTTTGTGGCAACAATCGGTATATTTAATTTGTGTGATAGTTGTGCAAGACGGTGTAAATATTTACCATCATCACCTGCATATTTTCTGCTTGCTGCAATGTATAAATTCTGCCCAAATGCCTGTTGGTATTCAGCCAATGATTCTTCAAAACTTATATCAAAGTCAAATAATTCATTCAACTCGTTTGGTGGAAGTACCATAAATTTTACGCCTTCTGCATATTCGTACACATCTTTTTTGTACAAATGACAATCGCCTTTTTCTGCACGGCAGTTACCAACTGTGAGCAGGTTACTTAATTGCGAATATGCTTTTTTGTTTGTTGGATAAGCCAGCAACGAAAGCCCATCTATCAGATCTAACCTGCAACCAACCACAATGCGTATCCCTCTTTTCTTTGCTGCCACATGTGCACGTACAATGCCTGCAAATGTATTTCTATCTGTAATGGCTATCTCCGTATAACCCAATTCCACGGCTCGTTCTACCATTTCCTCGGGGTGCGATGCGCCCCGTAAAAAACTAAAGTTGGAAGTGGTTTGAAGTTCTGTATATTTCATTTTTGTTGATTAATTCTTTTCACCGCAGAGAAGAGAGAGCGCAGGGTTTGCGCTGAGGTTTTCGGCTACTTTGCGAAATCTCTTTTAATTCCTCATTTCATCCGTGAATGATGCGGACAAAAGGCTAAAAGATGAAAAAAGCAAAAAAGCAAAAAAGATATGTTTATATTTTACCAATTTTTCGCCTTTGCGTTTTTGCGGTAAAACTGCTCCTCTGCGAAAACTCTTTTACTCATTTTCTCTGCGGTGAATGTTGTGGACAAAAGCCTAAAACTAGAAAAAAGAAAAGAAGCCAAAAAGATATATTTTATAATTTACCAATTTTTGCGCCTTTGCGTTTTTGCGGTAAAACTGCTCCTCTGCGAAAACTCTTTTACTCATCATCTCTGCGGTGAATGTTGTGGACAAAAGCCTAGAACTAGAAAAAAGAAAAGAAGCCAAAAAGATATATTTTATAATTTACCAATTTCGCGCCTTTGCGTTTTTGCGGTAAAACTGCTCCTCTGCGAAAACTCTTTTACTCATTTTCTCTGCGGTGAATGTTGCGGACAAAAGCCTAAAACTAGAAAAAAGAAAAGAAGCCAAAAAGATATATTTTATAATTTACCAATTTAGCGCCTTTGCGTTTTTGCGGTAAAACTGCTCCTCTGCGAAAACTCTTTTACTCATCATCTCTGCTGTGAATAGGATCAAGCAAAAAAACCATGCAAAAACCATCCATACGTTTTCTTTACATCATAATGCCCCAATCTAAACAACCAATACCTGCTACCTTCTTCATCTTCTACACAATAGTAATCACGGTGCTGCCCATCCTGTAACCACCATTCCTGTTCAATTCTTTCAGGTCCATCTGCTTTTTTAATATTGTGTAATTTTCCTTTATACCTAAAATTCATCGGTGGGTAATCGGGCACCGGTGCAGTTACATCAATAGCTGCAGGATGTTTTAATAAATGCAGTGGTCTTGGTTTTTCCAACTTCCAATTGATTGTTGGTTTTTCATGGATGTCCGTTGTTTCTTTAAAAGAATGCTCGGGCCAGTAATGCGCAGCGGGCAAATAACGATGAATATTTTGCCCGCCAATTTTTCCGCCGATTCGATCCAGCAATTCAGCAAGACCAATATCATCCACGCTATTGTTACCAATAAAAAGTTTTTTTTGTAAAGCAGATAAGTCCTCCACAACTGGCGCTTCTAAAACAAATAATTCTATACCCAGTGCAGGAGTTATTGTTGCTATTTTATCTTCAAATAATTTATACAAATGCTTACTGTTGCAGCTAGGGTGGTTGGTGCCGATCTCTATTGTTTCTATTATTCCATCTACCCTGTAACATTTTAATATTGCTTTTCTTAATCCTTTTTCTTCTTTTACAAAATGGTTACACAATGCATCCAGCAATCGTTCCAAAGCAATTTCAATCCCTCTTCTTGTTGCAATTGGTTCCATAGATGGCAATCTTTCATAAAATAATTCTGCGGGAAAAATAGATTGAATTGTTTCTTCTTCGGCACCCATAGCCTGGTCTAACCGCAATAATAATTCTTTGCCAAATCGCCTACGCAATGCGGTACGTGGCATGTGTATAAAACTCTTTATTTGTCCAAGGCCAAGTTTGTTTAATCGTTCTGTAATAGCAGTTTCTAGACGAAGAGCTGTTGCGGGTAATGGCAATAACGCTGCTGCATGCTCTCTGTTTTCAACAATGCATTTATTTTTTCCAAAACGTGCAACAGCCCAAGCGGCACCGATTGTATCTGCCATTCCAAACCTGTGCCTGTAGCCAAAGTGCTGCAAGCGGTTATGCATATCAGTGAGGTACTTTTTTTCGCCGCCCCACAAATGTGCGCAACCTGTTACATCTAACAAAAGTCCATCATTGTTATCAACCGCAACTGATGGCGTAAAACGAATAAACCATTCTGCGAGGCCAGTAAGTAATTTTATTTCTCTTTTTGGCTCATCATTAAAATGTTGAAGGTTGTGATTTATTGTTCTGGCATCGGCCAATGCCATGCCTTTGTAAATGCCATCTTGTTGTGCCAGTAAATTTGCAACCGTAACTTTCATTTTCCCATGGTCAGGTGCAGCCAACACAAACGGAATATCTTTCAACGCAGGGTTGCGACGTACCATCCAATCTGTCGCAAGATTGCAAAACCATATTGATATAAATCGCCTTTGCATGTCATCCTGTTTTTTGTTGTAACTCCTGTGGAATTGCAGCAATTTTATTATTGTACCTAAAACTTCCTGCCATGTATTCTATCTGCCATGTGGCAGGCTTTCCGTTTCTAACTTTCAGCAAATCCACATTCCATTTTGGGAAACTTACACCGGGTAAATCATCTGTATTTTCTCCCGGCAGGGAAGTGATTTCCCAACGGGTTACACAAGCTGTTATGTTTATTGCCCTTGGGTTATTTCTGATAATAAAACCCGTTACTTTACTTTTTTCAACCGCCAATTGTAACCTGCGTGATTGTGTAAAACTGAGTTCTTTAATTTCTCCAATAACAGCTGCAAGTCCTTCACATTTCAAAGCTTCCTCCATTACCCAAAGCATTTCTTTTTCTTTTTTCAATTCAATAAAAATAATTTTCTCGGGTGCTATACCAAATGCTTTTAATGCAGGTGGAAAAACAGCCGTATTATTCCCCACCCAAATAGCAGGACCACAATCAACCATTAAAGGGTTTACAATACTTGCTACAAAGGCATTTGTTACGGTTGCATCTTCGGGTGATGTTGTAATAAATTCGTGTATTACTCCAACGGGAAAAGTTTTGTCTGGAAAAGCATTTTTTAAAATCCCAATCGTTTTATCCAGCCTGCTATTATTGCCATCATGCCTAATGCCCTGCAACGAAAGAATATCTTTTCGCAATGCTGTAATTATATCGGCTTTGGCTGCTGTCATTAAATTATTTGAATAAATAGTTTACAAAAATACTAAATAAATTAGCAAATAAGAAGTTTAAAATTTGTTACTCGTAAATAATTATTAGTCAAAGAGAAAACTTTTAAAGAAAATATTTAATTCTTCATTTACAGGGAGAAATAAATCAAAACTAAACCCGCAGCAACCTAAACTTAAAAGATTTTGTATTTGAGACAGGTAAACTATAAAGGATTTATACTTTATATTACACTTGCTGCCAACCAAGCACAGCTCCCCTGCGCTGCTATTTCGATTATTACAGATGAATGTGATCCTGATAATTTAAAACGGGTAAACATTGCAGAAATTATTGAAGTGGCTGGCAAAGTGGATGCTAAATTAGCCATGCTTTTTGCAGCAGCCATTTGATCAATAGATTTAAATATAGGGCATCTCTATTTAACACCAAAATGCCATACAAACAAGGATAGGCTTTATTTTGGTAATATATGGAGATGAAAATTAAAAGCATAACAGGCTTATTTGATGAACAAAATGTTTTAGCCAAACTAAGGCAATTAGGCGATCCCTTAGTATTGATCGAAAAGCACATAGATTTCAATGTATTTGAAAAAGCTATTTTACAATTTACAGGGCGTAAAGCAGCAACTTCAAAGCCAAGCAAAGGTAGGCCTGCTTAAGAGGCAGTAACGATGATGAAAATTATTTTCCTTCAAAGGCCTTACCATTTAAGCGATGATCAAGTAGAATTTCAAATTACAGATAGGCTTAGTTTTCGTCGTTTTTTAGGCATCCCATTTTGCAATGCAGTACCCCATTGCAAAACGGTTTGGGCATTTAGAGAGTCTTTAAACCAAACAGGCGAAGACAGGAGCCAGGAACTATTTGAGTTGTTTTTAAACAAATTAAACCAAGATGGCTTAATAGCAAAGGAAGGCAAAATGATGGATGCGACCCCAGCAAGCGTTCCCATACAACGCAATGACAGAGGGGAAAACAAAGAAATTAAAGCGGGAAAAATACCCGAAAGTTTTAGTGAAAATAAATTAGCCCAAAAAGATACCGATGCTAGATGGACTACAAAAAACAACTTCCATTATTTTGGCTATAAAAACCATATAAAAGCCGAAACAAAACGCAAGTTTATTACTGGTTACAAAGTAACCGATGCAGCACCACATGATAGTA
>JBJXGJ010000092.1:0-2665 GCA_046153805.1 Ferruginibacter sp.
AACTATACCATAAGATCATTAAAAGCACCAATAACTATGAGCAAAGAATTACCGGAAGGAGCATATCTGACAAACGCAGAAATGCATTTAAAATGGAAAGGAGAAGAAATGCAAATGAATGTTTCTGATTTTGCTATTAAGGGAAAACACAATCAATATAATAGCATGGCAGCAAGCATGGCAGGTACATCTATCGGTATAAGAAAAGAAAAAATTAGAGAGGCATTACAAACTTTTGAAAGCCTTGAACACCGCATGGAGCCTGTTGCAACAATAAGAGGTGTGGAGTTTGTAAACGATAGCAAAGCGACAAATGTAAACAGTACATGGTATGCATTGGAAACAATGGTAAAGCCGGTAATACTTATACTTGGCGGTGTAGATAAAGGGAATGATTATGCGGCAATGAAAGAACTAGTAAAGGAAAAAGTAAAAGCCATTGTATGTATGGGTACTGAAAACAGAAAAATACATGAGGCTTTTGGTGAGATCGTTTCGTTGATGGTGAATACCGATAATGCAAAAGATGCGGTACAGGCGGCTTTTCACTTTGCAGAAAAAGGAGACGTGGTTTTGTTAAGCCCTGCATGTGCAAGTTTTGATTTATTTAAAAATTATGAAGACAGAGGGAACCAGTTTAAACAGGCGGTGAAGGATTTGTAGAAGCCTCCCTAAATCCCTCCAGAGGAGGGATGATGGAAAGATTAAATCGGAGACAGAGGAGAATATTTTCTTAAATACACCGAATTATAGAAAACGTTTTTCGCTTTGTTCTTCGAGTTCCCTCTCCTTTGGAGAGGGGTTGGGGTGAGGTTAATACGCTTTGATAAAAGTTGATTAAAGGTTTACGGTGGAAATGTGTCCCACAAAAAAAAGCGGGACCACTGAAGCTTTATCACAGCTCCTCAGCCGGTAAACAAAGAAATAAATTTTTTAAAAATATAAATGCTCGAAGCAAATAACATACGAGATTTTTTTAAGCCGGACCTTGCAAATATGGGCGGTAACCTTGTAAAAAAAACAAAGGGAGACCGAGTTATATGGGCAATTGTAATCATTCTCACGCTTGCAAGTTTATTGCTCGTTTATAGCAGCACGGGTTCTCTCGCATACAGAATGAGTAAGAGCACGGAGAGTTATTTATTTAAGCAGTTTGCATTTATCATGCTCGGGTTGCTGGTTATTTATTTTGCACATAGAATAAATTATACCATTTACTCAAGGGTAGCATTGGTATTGTTTTTAATTTCTATACCATTGTTGTTGTACACGCTTTTATTTGGCGTAGAACTTAATGCAGGCAGCAGATGGATAAAGCTTCCTGTTATAAATATGACTTTTCAAACTTCAGATCTTGCAAAGCTGGCTTTGTTTATGTATATGAGCAGGCAACTGAGTAGAAAACAAAATGTGATAAAAAATTTTAAGAAAGGGTTTTTGCCAATTGTTATTCCGGTAATAGTTATTTGTTTGCTTATTGCGCCGGCAAATTTATCTACTGCTATCTTAATTGCTGGCACAAGCTTTCTATTAATGTTTATTGGAAGAGTTAGCACCAAACATATTTTAATTACAATGGGTATGGCAATGCTTCCTGTTGTAATTCTTATATCAATCGCAGTATCCCATTATGATACAAAAGCAGGGGAATCTAAAAAATTACCAGCTATACTTTCTACAGGTCGCATACCAACGTGGATAGGGCGTATACAAACTTTTGTTTACAGTAAAAAAGAAGACAACAACGAAAAACTTTACCAGATAAACCAGGCAAAAATAGCCATTGCAAAAGGTGGATGGCTTGGGCGGGGACCGGGTAACAGTGAGCAGAGAAATTTTTTGCCGCACAGTTATAGTGACTTTATTTATGCAATCATAATAGAAGAGTACGGCATTTTTGGTGCAGCGGTCATTTGTTTTATTTACCTGCTTTTTTTGTTTCGGTGTATAAGAATTTATAAAAGATGTCCTTATGCTTTTGGTGCTTTTTTAGCGTTAGCGCTAAGTTTTACATTGGTCATTCAGGCCATTGCAAACATGGGAGTGAATGTAAATTTATTCCCCAACACAGGTGTTACATTACCACTTGTGAGTATGGGCGGTAGTAGCTTTTTATTCACCTGTTTGTCTATAGGGATTATATTAAGTGTTGCCCGAAATGTGGAACAGCAAGAAGGTAAACTTGCAGCACAAAATGCAAAAATTAGTTCAGCAGAAAAAGAAGCAGTAGTTGCATAAATGAGTGAAGTAAAAAACATACCGGTAGTAAATGAAACACTGTTTACCAATATTGTGGCAAAACCATTGCGCATTATAGTGGCAGGTGGTGGTACCGGCGGCCATATTTTTCCTGCTATTGCCATTGCAAATGCAATTAAGAAGTTAATGCCACAGGCTGAATTTTTATTTGTAGGTGCAAAAGGAAAAATGGAAATGGAAAAAGTGCCCCAAGCAGGGTACGAAATTAGAGGGCTGGATATAGCAGGTTTCAACAGAAGTTCTTTGATAAAAAATATTGGGTTGCCTTGTAAAATAATGAAGAGTTTTTTTCAGGTGGCGCAAATAGTGAAGAAGTTTACACCACATGCTGTTATTGGTGTTGGCGGTTATTCCAGTTATCCTGTGCTTAGGTATGCACAAGGCAAAAACATACCAACATTTATAC
>JBJXGJ010000054.1:0-3243 GCA_046153805.1 Ferruginibacter sp.
CTGATAACTAAACAACTAAAATTTAAATATACTCCAAGCTAAAAATGCGGGTTCAGAACTTTTAAGAAAGTTCTGAACCCATATTTTTTATGTAAAACTATCTTAAACCATTTTTATTATTTTACAATTTTCTGTAGAGTTATACTAATCATTATTTATAGGCTTACAAAAAGTTGTAAGTATATACTAACCAATTTTTATTACTTTTTAGCTTTTTGAAAGGCTATGCTAACCATTATTTATAGGTTTACAAAAAGCTGTAAATAGATGCTAAACAGTTTTTATTGCTTTTTAGCTTTTTGAAAGGCTATCTCAATCATTATTTATAGACTTACAACTTTTTGTAAGGGTATACTAAACAGTTTTTATTGCCTTTCAACTTTTATTTACAAAATACTCAATAAAACTAACCTTCAACGCTTATTTTTCAATGCAGCATCATCTACATAACTAACACTTTAAAATAGTAGTTGTGTAGATGCTGCTGCATTGGATTGGATTGTTTGGATTCATTTCGTTGAGGGAATTCTTACCGTTCTTCTGAATTAGGCAAGTCATGTAAGCATAACACACAAAAAAGCAACTGCCCTTTTACGAACAGTTGCTTTTGTTTTAATAGGTATAATTACTTCCTCACCCACAATTTCTGATAAAAACTTTGACTTTCGCTTTGTATTTTCACCAAATACAGCCCTGATGCCAAGTCTTCGGTAGAAATCGGAAGGTCGTAATTTGATTCAATGGCTTGATTATTAGTAATTTGCTTGATAAGTTGACCATTCAAATTATACAAACTTACTTGAATTTGGGTAGGCGTAGCAAAAGCCAAGCGAAGGTTTGCTTCGTTTTCAGTAGGGTTTGGATAAACCACAACTTCTTCCAAATTCTCCATTTGCTCGCTTATGTCTGTAGTCGTTTGTAGCAATTTTGTTTCTTCTACATTCAATACTGTTCTTTTTTTAACATCACTTGCATTGTGTTCATTTACTACGGCAATTAAGCGAATGTTAGCAGGTTTCCACATTTTAGGCGAAGAACTCTGTGCAGGAAGCGTAACAGAATAATGTTTGGTATAAACTGCATTTGCCAATACATTCGTAGGAATTACCCCTGAATTGCCTAAAGCTCCTCCTAATGCACCCAAAAACACGTTGTTATGCTGATAATTCACAATCGGATTTCCCTTATTATAAAAAGGTGAACCTTGTTGTGCGTTAAACAAATTCGCTTGGTTAAAATTAGTCCCCGTTCCGCTTACCGAATCTTCTACCAAATACATGTTTACGCGATAACTTCCCGTAGCAGCTACATAAAATTCTACTTTTACATCAACATCTAATTTACGAGTCGCAGGATTATAGACTTTATTTACAATCGAAATTTTTACAGGCGATACCGTTGCCAATTGCTCACTCACGCGGCT
Organism: Ferruginibacter sp.; assembly: GCA_046153805.1. GTDB lineage: Bacteria > Bacteroidota > Bacteroidia > Chitinophagales > Chitinophagaceae > Ferruginibacter. Next base: position 1,424 of record JBJXGJ010000054.1, read on the forward strand.
TGCCCATTTTTCTCTTGAAACGGGTACTGCTGTTTCTCCCGTAAAATATTTATCATCAATCGTGGCAGAAGGAAAACTAGCCCCGTCCATATAAGTAAACACCATTTCCTCCCCATCAGCATTCGTCATTCCATCATTATCATGGACAGCCATTACCACCACTTTGTTCGGATTTTGTGCCTTTAACTGTGCGGCTTTGTAATCGCCATCAGGACAATAACCACCCCAAGTACCTGTAAATTGGCGAACCAGCGTTTTTTTCGGAGGAATAGCCGAGAGAACATTTAGCGTAAGCGTTTGCTCATTATTACCCAGATTTGTATCGGATTGGGTATTAACTTTTGTTACCCATACTTTTAAGATGCGTGTACCCGCCGCAGAAAAATTCCCCAAATTTGTAAAAGTATAGTCATAAGTCGCAGCATAGCCCAAAGCCTGCGGAAAACTCGCAAGTTCTGTGATAATCGAGCCATTGTCAATTTGATATTTTACCTCCATCGAAGTTGCAGCTGTAAGCCCCCAATTTTGCAAGGTTGCTTTTACTTGTTTTTGCCCTACGGAAATGTAATTCGCAAAATGCACTTTTTGTACGCCTCCGTCTAGGCTAGGCACACCCGTTTTTACTTGAATGTCGTCAATCATCAAGATATATTTTTCGGTAGAGGTATTTCTGAACGCAAGGCGAACCGTTTGCCCTGCAAATTGTGCCAAACTTACGCCACGTAAGGTAAAACCATCTGTGTTTTCTTCGGTTACAACTAACAAACGGTTGTTAGGATTAGAGGTAAAATCGCTTGCCTGAGGATTTGCATTGTTTGTTGTCGTTGCCCACACCTCATAGCCATCAGGAGCTTGTGTATCTCCTGCGAGTGCTTCCCAGGTAAGCACAGTGTTCGAGGTGATATTGGCGATTGCTGGCGTGATAAGCCATTTATTAGAAGCAGCAGACGTTGTGAACCAAGAGCAACTTACGGCTACCGTATCTTGCAAATATTTGAAGGCATGCCAGCCTGTTGTATTATAGGGAGCAGTCGCAAAAGGACCCGTTGCGGCATTGTTAGTATAATTTCCTACGTTGAGTTGCTTCATGCTTGTAGGCAAATTCCCAAATAAAAAAGTGCTTCCGCCACCGCTTACGGTAGCTAAGGTTAGTCCGCCCATTTTTTGGCTATACAACACTTGTTGCGCGAAATTGGCTTGTATAGATAAGATAAAGCCTAAATAAAATAAGATGAAATTTCTCATAAAAAGAAAAAATGTGAAGGTTAGAAAAAAAGAACGAATAGTTAGAAATGCTAATCAATGAAAATTTACATACACATAAAATAAACTCTCATAATTAGTTCGATAATTGTATAAAGATGATAAATGATTTTGTAATACATACCCTTTGTCGTTAATATTTCTGCAAAGTTCGGGAAAAAACCTTACCTAGCAAATACTTACACAAGGCTGTAATTCATTACAAAGGTAAGAATAAACGTTTAATAATTGTAATTTTATTTAATAAAATTATCTAACATTCGACATTATTGAGAATAATGCTAGTTTTAGCGAAGTCTAGTTACTCAAAAGCATGTAATAAAAATAGGAAAAATGTTTGTTTTTGGGAATATTTTTTGAAATAATTATTTGTAAATAGAATTATTGCACTCACTTTTTTTGAGAAAAATGCCAATTGTGCGTTTTTAAGAAGAAATATTACCCAATTTGGGCTTTATCTCATTTCTCAATCATTGAGCGTATATTATTTACTGTTGTGGCTATGCTGATAAGTTCCTATACTTTAAGCAGGGTAAATTTTCTTATTTTTTAGCGAG
>JBJXGJ010000055.1:0-6455 GCA_046153805.1 Ferruginibacter sp.
CCATTGATGATGGGATGTTTAAATTAAATCCCTTTCAGCAACAGGCAGCATTTTCAACAATCCAATACCCCGGAGAAACTCATTTTTACAGTAAAACAAATTTTGAACCTTCCCCACTAAATCGACCAACAGACAGCTACGCACCCGGCAGCAGTTGGGCAGGTAGCGAGAGCAATACCAATCCTGCATTGCAAAGAAATGTGCAGATGAAATATTTTATAAACACCGCACTTGATGATGTGAAAATATGGAATGTAATAAACGATCCAATTATAGGGAACTTCGGTACTTATGTGATCCCCCCTTCGGGGGGTGGGGGGGCTGCTTACCCCGCAGGGCAACTCTATAAAACCATCACCATTGATGAACACAAAAAACAGGTAATAGAATTTAAAGACAAAGAAGGAAAAGTAATTCTAAAAAAAGTACAGATAGGCAATATAACTGATAATGGCACAGGAGTAAACAACACGGACTTTTTATGTACCTACTACATCTATGATGACTTAAACAACTTGAGATGCGTAATACAACCCGAAGCTATAAAACTGCTACCAACTATCAACCATCAACTATCAACCACTTTACTTGCAGAGCAATGTTTTAGATACGAGTACGACCACCGCAACCGCATGATTGTAAAAAAAGTACCGGGTGCTGCGCCAGTCTATATGATATACGATACTAGAGATAGACTTATACTTACCCAAGATGGTAAAATGGCAGAAAGCTATGGTACTAGTGATGAATCAAAACCACCACAGTGGCTTTATACTGAGTACGATGAACTTAACAGACCACGCCGTACGTCGCTTGTTGCTTTATATAACCTTTCTTGGTACCCGGCCACTGGCCCATTAATGCTAACCAAACAATTTGCAGCAACTAGCAATACAGATATTGCCAACTATTTTAGTGGCTACGGTTTAAACGAAGGCAGTGAATATGGCCCTGCAATACTTACTCAAACTTTTTATGATAACTACGATTGGGCTCCTACAGTAGGAGTAGATGCAAGCCTGCTTAGTACGGAAGTTGTTTACAACAGCAATGAGTTTCAACCACCGTATAATAGCTATAATAATAGCTATCCTTACCCACAACCCATAACAGCATCTAATGCTACCAAGGGTATGGTTACCGGTACGCTTACCCGTATGTTAAATAGCCAGCCAGATTATCCTGCTTTTATTAGCTCCGTTATAAAGTACGACGATAAAGGGCGGGTAATACAAACCAAAACCAGCAACCACTTGGGCGGTATGGATGTGGTAACCACCCAATACTCTTTTAGCAATCAGGTATTAATGACGAGGCATAAGCACCATATTAATACAAATGCAGCCGACCCCATTATTACCAATACACGATATACCTATGACGACCTTGGGCGTGTAACTAGTATAGCCAAACGTATATCTGCCAATAGCACAACTGCAACCACAGCTTATAAACAAACGGCTAGCATGGCTTACGATGCCCTTGGGCAATTAAAGACAAAAACACTTGGGCAAAAATCAAACAACAATGCGCCCTTGGCCAACCTTGCATTTGATTATAATATACGGGGATGGCTACTAGGCACTAACCGCAGTTTTTTGCAAAACAACAATACTAGCCCCGACCAATGGTTTGGCTTTGAGCTAGGGTACGATAAACCAACCAGCCAAGCGGGACAAAACTTTACAGCACAGCAATACAATGGCAATATAGGTGGCAACCTATGGCGTAGCCAAGGCGATATGGTAAAACGCAAATACGACTATGGATACGATGCTGCCAACCGACTACTAAAAGGTACTTTTGAGCAGCACAATACAAACCAAACCTGGAACAATGCCGAAATGGATTTTACCACACAAATGGGCGATGGTATAAATGCCAATACTGCATACGATTACAATGGCAATATTTTAGCAATGACGCATATTGGTCATAAACTCGGTGCCACTACTACTGCCGCACGTACCATAGATAACCTTAGCTACAGTTATTTTGCAAACAGCAATAAGCTAAAAGCAGTTACGGACAATGGCGTAGCCAATAACAAAATGGGGGATTTTGATGACCAGCATAAAGTACTAAACCCACAAGATCCCTACTTTGCTGATTATGGATACGATGTAAATGGCAACCTAGTAACCGACCTTAATAAGGGAATAAAAAATTATTATTATCAAAATACCGAAGAGCTAGGCTTAAATGTACCCATTGGCTACAGTGCCATTAGATACAATCACTTAAATTTACCTGTATCTCTTTTTGTACGAGATAATCAAAACCTCCAACTTGGCATGCTTAAAGGCATTATATATTACAGCTACGATGCAGCAGGAAATAAGTTAGAAAAGCGAGCCCAAAATTATGGCGGAGATTATAGTACAACCACTACCACTACTAGTTATATAAATGGGTTTATTTACGAAAGTAAAACTATTGGCAATACAACCACTTATACCAATCGCCTACAGTTTACTGGCCACGAAGAAGGGCGGGTAAGGGCATTATACAGCAATACAGCACAGCCCAATACGCTTACAGGATTTGTGTATGATTACATGCTAAAAGATCATTTAGGGAATGTGAGAATGGTTTTGACTGAAGAAGTACAACAAGATATTTACCCTGCGGCTACTTTAGAAGACGTAACATACAATGGAGGCACAGCGATAAGCCAGGAACAAAAGTTTTACGATATAAATCCTGCTAAAGTTGTTTTTAAGTCGGAAGCTTTAGGAATACCAAATTATACCAATCAAAACACACCGGCACCACCAAACAACAATCAATACAGCAATACTAATGCAAATAGTGCCAAGCTTTATAAGCTAAATAGTACCAGCGGCTTGGCGGCAGATAAAATGGGGCTGGGAGTTACTTTAAAGGTAATGACAGGAGATAGAATAGATGTAGCCGGTATGAGTTATTATTTTCAGCAAACGGCCAACCAAAGCGGAAATAATTTATTACCACTTACAGATGTACTTACGGGGTTTTTGGGTGGAGCGTCAGGTGCAGGCATTACAAACCCAAAGGGCACTGTAAGCGTTTCGCAAATAAACCCGGGCTCAAGTAATCAAACAATAAATAATTTATTAAATGATCAAACAAACCAAAGTAATACAGCACAAACAAATCCACGAGCCTTTATTAATGTTATCTTCTTTGATGAACAATTTAAAGCGGTAGGCTATAAAGTAAGTAAGGTTGGAAGTCCAAATGTTATAAAACAAAATCATTTGCAAGATTTACAAAATTTGGTGGCTACACACAATGGTTTTGTGTATATTTATTGCAGCAATGAGAGCCCTGTAAATGTGTTCTTTGATAATGTGCAAGTGGTGCATACTCGAGGAGCGATATTGGAGGAAACTCATTATTATCCGTTTGGGCTTAAGATGGATGGGATATGCAGTAAAGCAGCGGGAGGAAAAGAAAATAAATTTCTCTTCAATGGTAAAGAATTAAACAGTAAAGAATTTAGCGACGGTAGCGGGTTAGAATTATATGATTTTGGAGCAAGAAATTACGACCCACAAATTGGAAGGTGGCATACAATAGACCCCAAGAGCGACCAAATGCGAAGGTACTCACCTTACAATTATGCATTTGATAATCCACTAAGATATATTGACCCTGATGGAATGAAGCCAGATGATTGGGTTCAATACAAAGATGCAAATGGTGAGCTTGTTACAAAATTTGATAGGAATGTAAACAACCAACAACAAGCCGAAGAGAAATACGGGAAGGATGCAAAAGACATAGGTAAATCAGGAACATTAACATCTAATAAAAATGGAGTTCAGAGTTGGACATTAAATGCTGATGGTAGTGCTACTGAAGTAAAACCTACTACAACAACTCCTGATGCTGCTAATTCAGAACCTGTAGACCAATCAACAGACCAAACTGCGACAGTCGTTGGTGTAACCAGTGATATAGTAGAACAAGGGTTACAACAAGGTACAAACTTAGCAACGAGTGCTGCTAATGGAGCTATCGTAGGAAGTCAAGAAGCGGCACAATTGAGCGGTGTTGCAAAGCAAGCAGGAGCTTTAGGTAAAGTATTTAAGGGGGCAGGTGTAGTCGCTAATGCTGTAGGTGTCGTTACTGCAACTGCAACACTTATTGACAATCCAACAGGAGGTAATGCAACAAGGTTAGCGGTGCAAGGTATCGCAATTGGTGCAGCGTTTATCCCAGGCATTGGTTGGGGATTATCGTTAGGTATCGGTATAGCAGATGCAATTTGGGGAGATGATTTTTACAATTGGATTGATAAGTAATAAAGAAAAAAATGATTTTTGATTATCTATATTATAAGTTACATCATGCTACACTTAAAGGCTCTTTGAAAGATGTAGTAAACATTGCAGCACCTGCTTATATAGGATGCTTGATAGGTGCAAATACACTTGTTCTTAATGCTTTTTTAGCTAAGACAATCAATGTTCCTTTTTTATTTTCAAATCCAAAGCTTGCAGGATTTTTCTGTTTAGGTTTGATTGTGGTATTTAAGTTTTACTATAATCAGAAGAGAGTTGAGGGTGTATTAAAAAAGTATTCTATTGAAGATAATAAACAAAGAATCAAAGGAAATATTTTTGTTTCGCTATATGTAGCAGCTTCTTTTTTAGTAATTTTTGCAGTAGCATTTTTTAAACCCGGACAATTAAATCATTAAAAACAACAAAGCCACTCAGTTGAGTGGCTTTGTTGTTTTATGCTGCATAAGTTTTTCTTCCCTTTGCATCTCTGATGTAAGTATCAATTAAATCGTAGAGTGTTTTCTTTTTATCTTCTTCAAGGTGTTCAAGTTCCTGGAACCGCTTCAGTGTTTTTTTATCAAATCCATTGTGCAAACCTTCACCCACGAGATTGTCTAAAGACACTTCCAACGCATCCGCAATTTTTTTTGCGGCATCAATAGACGGGACAGCTTCCCCCCGCCTTGGTTCGTGGCACACGAAACAAAACCCTGTTGCACTCCAAACTGTCTTGTAATAAATTAATGTATTAAAATTAAGTGGAAAATGGAAACTTGCAAAAGGCGATCTTGATTATCATTATTCATCAGCATGATTTTATGAAACCGGAATAGATGAATTTGGTTTTTTTAACTACCTTGTTTCAATTATTTGACGGAGATTGATGAGGAAAGAGTGAAGACACGAACCGGCGCGGAGACAATTGACTCCAGAGCTGAATGAGTTAAGGAACAAAAATCGATTGATATCGAATATTGGAAAAATAAATTGAAGTTATACTATTATAAAAGCCACTCACGGGGCTTTTATAATTTACGGAATCAAGTTAAAAATTATTTCGAGTTCTTTATCGGTGATGGTACTTTTTTCAGATTTATCATAAATGGAAGTAAGAAAAACGGTAGTAGGAGTAATTTTTACATAAGCAATAATCCTTGCGCCGCCGCTTTTGCCCTTGTTTTTAGAAGCAATGGCAATGCGTATTTTATAAAAATTATTACCAAGTGGCTTGCCTTGTTCAGGTTCATCAGCAAGACTTTTAAACAAAGCTGCCAAATCGTTTTTAAGCGAGGGGTATTTTTTACTTAATCGCTTAGCCTGTTTATCAAAAACAAGAATGGTATCTACTTTATAACTCATTTAATAAAGCTTTAGCAGGGCGAGATTTTAGTTTACCTTTTTCAATTAGTTGCAGTTCAATAACCGCTTCTTTTAGTTCCTGCAAAAGTTGTTGTTTGGTAGGCTCTTCATATTCCAGTACGGCTAAATCGCTGTGCTGTTTTTTTAATTGCTTCCATTCACACCCCTAGCGCAGGTTTGAGGCGAAGGTAAAATGAGGGTTGGCAACCTGTGCGGCAAGTTACCCCGCCTTGGTTCGTGGCACACGAAACAAAACCCTGTTGCACTCCAAACTGTCTCGTAATAAATTAATGTATTAAAATTAAGTGGAAAATGGAAACTTGCAAAAGGCGATCTTGATCATCGCTATTCATCAGCATGATTTTATGAAACCGGAATAGATGAATTTGGTTTTTTAACTACCTTGTTTCAATTATTTGACGGAGATTGATGAGGAATGTTTCGTGTGCCACGAACCAAGGCGAAGTTTTTCGTGCTGCTTTTGTAGCTAAGCCATTGTGACTAGTTGCCAAGTATTTCAAAGCTGGTAGTTAACTTTTATCATTTTATTTTGATTTAGTTTTCTAAGTGTATTCTGCCACTTTTCATAATCAACCAAAATCAAACAGATCACTAAGAAAAGATTTTTTCTTGTTATTCTTATTTATATAATTCCGGTTATCTATGTATTCATTATTCTTATTTTCTCTTCTATTATGCTCCTACCCCGCCTTGGTTCGTGGCACACGAAACAAAACCCTGTTGCACTCCAAACTGTCTTGTAATAAATTAATGTATTAAAATTAAGTGGAAAATGGAAACTTGCAAAAGGCGATCTTGATCATC
>JBJXGJ010000110.1:0-3412 GCA_046153805.1 Ferruginibacter sp.
AATATTTATTGCAGCATTTGTATAAATAAATACAGAAGCGATCAATAATGCAATTCCTGCTATTACAAAAGCGGTGGCAATGTATTTGCTTTTTTGCTGCGCCTTTACTGCAGCATCGTTTTCTTCATTGTGCCAAGTAGCGCCTTTGGTTGCATACAATGCAATACCGCTCCAGTTTTCGGTAATGCTTTTTTCTTTGTCCCATGCACTTGCATCGTTTATTAAATGCAGGTATTCATTGCCGGGTTGTTTTATATGTGCCAGCAATGGGTAATTAAACTCGTGTATGTAGGAGGCATCTGCCTGCACAGCATCGTAAGCCATACCACCACTTTCTAAAAAATCTGTGAGGGCAATAAGTGCTGGGTAATCTGGGTGGGTTGTAATGGCATCTTTAGCGTAAGTGCCGTTAATCTTAATACCTGAGGAAGTAAGCCAGTTATGGGCTGTTAAAGAAAGTTCTCTCGCAGAATTTTTATGTACCACAAAAAATATTTAGCTGGTTTTAAAAGGTTTGGTAAATATATAGAAAAATATTAAATAGACAAATTTGACTATAAATATTTTTCATAGGCTGTGAGTTTTGTTTTGTGAAATATTTGAGAGATGATATTGGTATAAAAAAATTTGGATTAAGAGTGCGGGAGATACGTATTTCTAAAAATTTTACACAAGAGAGCTTGGCTTGGGAAGCTGGCATAGAACCAATGCAGGTAAGCAGAATAGAGCGAGGCATTATAAATACAAATATTTCCCAAATACTTAATCTGGCAAAAGCGTTAAATGTAAATGCTATGGAGTTATTTGATTTTTAAAAATGTTTTTTGTAAACACAAATATTCCTTTTGGTGCATTATGAGATTTTTGAACTACTTGAGAGCTCAAAGTCCCTCCTTTGGAGGGATTTAGGGAGGCTGGAAAAACGAATCCTACAAGTTGGACACTATACAAAATTGCTGAACTTTTGGAAGTTCCAATTGCTGAGTTATTTGATTTTTAGATTTTTTGCTTTGTGAAGAAACATGGACCGCAAAAAGTTTTTGCAATTTTTTTATATGTCGCTCCTACGGAGCTCAATCAAACTACTTCAAATATTTTCTGCTGGCATATCGCTCCTATGGAGCCAGAGCAAACTATCTCAATTATTTTTAATGGCATGTCGCTTCCTCCATTCGGCGGACAAGCTTGATGGAGCTAACAGCAACATGTTTTCAGCCACGCTGGTGGCGACTTATTAGTAGAACAAATAATCAACAAAACATAATGAGAGCTCCACGGGAGCGAAATGTTTTTTAAGAAAAGTAACATGAATCAAAACGATGCAAAAGCTACCTTTCAATAATAACACATCCATTGTTACGAAGCCCTGCGTGAGGGATTGCAGCGGCTACCCCGGTGAGGGTTTTGTGTGTGGGGTCTGTGCCGGAGTAATAGCGAAAAGCCCGACCACTTGCCGCCAAACAATAATAAACCTTGCAACAATTAATAACCCTTAAAGTATTGTAAACTGCGGCAGTGGGCACGCCCAACAGCTTTTTTACTTATTAAAAAAACCAACAGCTACATAAATCACTACCATGCCCCAATGCAATATTTGTGGAATAAGCTTTTTGTGAGGGTAAAAGAAAGCGCCTGCAATAACAGGAGACACAGGTACCGCAAGCAATATCCAATAAGAAAAATTAATGCCCGCATTTACAAAAGGCACAACTGCTGCTACAATAAGGTATAAGAACAGTAACTGCCAGCTTTTACGGGTTTGCACAAGAAGCCTGCGCATTTGACTGTTTACAAAATACAATCCTATAATGATTGATAAGAACAAAACGGCAAGGGTTGCATAAGCCCACCAGTTACTGAAAAAATGCGGGTACGATAAATGAAAACCTGGAAAATGAAAACTCGACATTTTATCGTTCAAAAATAAATAGGCTGCAAAAAAATAAACAGGGGTAACGATACCCGCAAGCCCAAGCAGCCACTCCTGCGGTTTAAAGGGTCGTGCAATGGCAATGCCTACCATAATAAGAAGCAAAAAAGTTACAGACGGAAAATAAATAAATGCCGCCAACCCAGTGGCAAGCCCAATATTAAAAATGGAGGCTTGGGCGTGATTGCTGTTGTATAAAGTACACAATCTACCCCAGATCCATATTAAAAATGTATTTACAATAAGTGGTGCCGATAAGCTAAACCACTCACTAAACAAAGAAGTGATGAGCAAATAAGCCATACCTGTAAGGTAATTGTCTTGCCTGTGCAGCTTTAAATTATTGGCAATTTTGTTTAAGCCTACCGCCTGTATAAATAATAAAACAAATGTGAGAAGGCTGTAAATAGAAGGTAAGCCCTTAGCTACAGGTTGCAGCAATGTGAGAAAATTTTTGTAAAATATACCATCCAGCATTTGTAATTGAGGAGCCCTTGTGTTTAAAAACATGGGAATTTTTACCATAATTGCATATACAAAAAGCATTGCGCTGCCAGAAGGGTTGTTGGCTTTAAAAATGCCTGTCACAGTTGTTGATTATTTTGGTTTGAGCTGTAAAGCTAAAAATCAATTTTTGCAAATGCAATATTGTTTCTCACAATACATGGCATGATCATTTGTCTTACACCTGTTTGACGTGCTAGGCGTGCCATAAAATTATATCCTGCTTCTCTTCCCTTTAATGTGGCATACCTAATTACAGAGCCATTGGGCTGTAGTGCATGGTTGCTAAGAATTTGCCTGTTGTTGTCTTTTTGCAAAAAAAGAAAATGTATTTCGCCACCGGCATTTAGATTCATAAACGATAGAAAATTATCGTTCTCTACATCGCTGGTTGTTTTGTTGATAACACTGTTCCACTGCAATACAAGATTGCTGGAAAAACTAAAGTTAATAACATCATTGTAATTGTAAACGATATCTCTGCCATTAGGATCATTAAAGGGCCTGTAGTAGCCATAATATCCTCTGTTGTAGAGATAATAATCAGAATAAGAATTATAATATCGGTTGTCAAACGAATTATTAAACCTATCATTAAAACCATTTCCAAAGCGCCTTTGCTTAAAATATTCCTCCGTTAAAACAAGAAAACCACCATCCTTTTTTAAAATGACATTTCTAATATTGAGGTTGTCATAAGCGGTGCGCCAATCGGTTTTGCCTGACAACTTTGAGCGGAGCGAATCATTAAAAATATTTATTACCTGTCTTGTAATGCGAAACGAATCTCTTGCAATGACGGCAGAGAGCAACCCATCTACATTGCCGCCGTTTTTTTTATAAGAAAAAGTATTGATGATGTAATTTTTATTTAGGTTATCAATTTTAATAAGTGGGCTTTGAATAAGCTGTTCGCTTAATGGAACATTTACCGTTATCAGTGCAGGGTCGCTCAGCTTTTTAAAATTTATATCAAGC
>JBJXGJ010000113.1:0-15924 GCA_046153805.1 Ferruginibacter sp.
ATAATAAAGAAAAAAAACACTCTTTTGCCAAACATTGTAACAATTTTGGCACATAATAGATCCGAAAAAATCAATTTTAAGCACTTTTTAGTAAAATGAAATTTGTCTATTGCAAAATCTGGGTTAATACACTTTACATTATAAAATACTTTGCGTGCAAGGCTTCTACGGACAGCGGGAAACCAATGTTCATCTATGTTTCAACTGCTCATGCTCCAAAAACACATACATCTACTTCCCCATCAACTTCCCTATCACATTATCATATTTTTCTTTCCAGATGCTGATGTCGCCCCAATTTTTATCGCCTATTTTGAGGTAGCCAGTTGTTACTTCGCCGAGTTTTGTGTGGGGTAACGCGGCAGTTTTTAGTGCGGCAATTAATAGTGGTTCCTGCGCTGTAGTTACAGATATTATCACACGGCTTTGGGCTTCGCCAAACCAAAATGCATCGCTTCTTATGCTGCTGTTTTGTTGTGTGGCGGTAAAGCCAAGGTTGTCTGTAAAGGCGCTTTCCAGCAAGGTTACAAAGAGACCGCCTTCGCTTACATCGTGTGCGGAGCTGATGATTTTTTCTTTTATAAAACCTGCAAGGGTGCGCTGCAAATTATATTCTTCGTCCAGCTCAAAATGCGGACAAGGGCTGTACGCAGAACCAATAATTTTGTGCAGGTATTCAGATGAGTTTATATCGTTTCTACTTTCGCCAAGCAAGTAAATTACATCGCCAGCGTTTTTAAAATTCATGGTCATTTTATCGGCAACGCTATCGAGCAAACCTACCATACCAATAGTTGGTGTTGGGTACACAGGTCCATCGGGCGACTGGTTGTAAAAACTAACATTACCACCGGTTACGGGTGTATCAAATTTTACACAGGCTTCGCCCATGCCTTTTATGGCATTGGTAAATTGCCAGTACACTTCGGGGTCGTAAGGGTTGCCAAAGTTGAGGCAATTTGTCACTCCCAAAGGCTCACCGCCGCTGCATACAATATTACGTGCGGCTTCTGCCACGGCTATCAAGGCACCTTTGTATGGGTCTGCAAATACATAACGGCTGTTGCAATCGGTAGTAAGTGCGAGTGCTTTGTTGGTGGGTTTTGCTATTACAACTGCCGCATCGCTCACACCGTTTGTGCTTGTATTGCCTGCGCCTACCATGCTGTCGTACTGCTCGTACACCCAGCGCTTGCTGGCAATATTTGGGAGCGAAATTATTTGCTCGGCAATGCTTCTTAGATCTTCCGGCTCGGCTACATCATCCAGCTCAAATTCGTTTATCAATTTTATATAAGCAGGTTCTTTTACCTCACGGGTGTATTGTGGTGCGCCGCCGCCAAGTACGAGTTCGTCTGCAGGCAACACAGCTTCCAACACACCATTCATAAAAAACTGCAGCATGCCATCTTCGGTTACTTCGCCAATTTCGCTGCAGGGTAAATCCCATTTTTCAAAAATATCCAACACGGCTTTTTCTTTCCCTTTTTCTACCACGAGGAGCATCCTTTCCTGGCTTTCGCTGAGGAGCAATTCCCATGCTTTCATGCCTGTGCCGTTATTTGCGGTATCCTGCTGGCGAGTAGGAACTTTTTCCAAATCTATCCGCATACCTGCTTTGCCCTTGGCACTCATTTCGGCAGTGGAGCATATAATGCCCGCTGCGCCCATATCCTGCATGCCTACAACCACTCCGGTTTGTATAACTTCGAGGCAGGCTTCTAATAATTTTTTTTCCTGAAATGGATCGCCAACCTGTACGGCTGGCAAATCCTGCACACTATCAGCAGTAATTTCTGCACTGGCAAAGGAGGCGCCGCCAATGCCATCTTTTCCGGTGGCACTTCCTACAAAAAATACCGGGTTGCCTTTGCCTTCTGCCGTGGCAGAAACGGTTTCGCCATTTTTTAAAATACCAACGCTCATGGCATTTACAAGAGGATTGGTATGGTAGCAATCTTCAAAATAAATTTCGCCGCCGACGGTTGGTACGCCAAAACAGTTACCATAATGCCCAATGCCTTTTACGACACCTGCAAGCAAATGCTGGGTTTTTGCGTCTTTTAAATTACCAAATCGCAACGAATTTAATGATGCAATAGGCCTTGCACCCATGGTAAAAATATCTCTGTTAATGCCGCCAACGCCGGTTGCTGCGCCTTGAAAAGGTTCAATAGCACTTGGGTGATTGTGGCTTTCTATTTTAAACACCACGCCGTAGCCATCGCCAATATCCATTAAGCCCGCATTTTCATCACCGGCTTTTACAAGCATTTTTGCACCATCTCTTGGCAAGGTTTTCAATAACTTGATGGAATTTTTGTAGCTGCAATGCTCGCTCCACATACCACTGAAAGCACACAGCTCCGTAAAGTTCGGTGTGCGACCAAGTTTTTCAATAATGAGGTTAAACTCATCGGCAGTTATTCTTAATTGTTCGGCGGTTTTTGCGGTTATTTCCATATTTTTTAGGTTAGCATGTTTTTATTTTCACCGCAGAGAACAAGAGTGTCCTGAGTTTCGCAGAGAGATTAAGAATTCTCTGCGTAAACTCTGCGGTTACTTTCGCAATGTTTTTAATTAGATTATTTTTTACCACAGAGAACGACAGTGATTTTAGTTTCACAGAAAACTAAAAACTCTGCGTAAACTCTCTTAACTTATTTCTCTGCGGTGAGCAGCAAATTTACAGACCTGCTTTGTTTATGCCGAATAAATAAAAATCAATATTTTAACTATCTTCCCACATCTTAAAAAGACAGCGTTGGAATACATTTTATTTGTTACATACTTTTGCGCTTTATGTTTTGCTGCTACAAAAATAAAATTTATCGAAACTGCAGGGCTTGGCACAAAAACGGTCATAGGACTTTTTTGCATAAAAATAGCAGCGGGTATGGCAGTTTGGATGGTAAGCCATTATTTGTTTAATGACCTTACAGATTATTATAGTACCAATAATTATGGCATACAGGAGTATCAATCATTGATACATACACCCAAAATTTTTTTTACCGATTTGTTTATTTCTCCATACAATGAAAAAAGCGAATTCTTTGGTTCAAAAGTTTCCTATTGGAATGATTTGCGGTATAATATAATTTACAAAGTGCTGGCATTTACAAATATTTTGGCTCAAGGCAATTATTATATTAACAGCCTGTTTTTTAATTTTGTTGCTTTTTTAGGAACAGTGGCTTTGTACAGGGTTTTTATAAATGTATATCCTGCTAAAAAGTGGGCGGTTATTGTTGGTTGTTTTTTGCTGCCGTCCACATTGTTTTACAGCTCGGGTATACACAAGGATTTAATTGTGTTTACTTCAATTTGTATTTTTTGTTACTGTATATTTTTCGGTTTGCAGAAAGGATTTAATGCAAAAAAAACATGCATTTTACTCCTTTCATTTATAACAATACTTTTTATAAGAAATTTTATAGCTGTTATTTTGTTACCATGTGCGCTTGCATGGTTTGTAAGTAAAAAATATAGCTTACGGCCATTAAAAGTTTTTGGGTTATTATTTATAGTAGGCTTAGCGGCAACAGCTTTTGCGCATAATTTTTATAAAAAAGCAGATCCGTTATTGATGGTAGTAGAAAAGCAACAGGCATTTTTAGCATTGGGTAATGGAAATACAAGTTACCATATGGACACCTTACAACCTACATTTAAAAGTTTTATAACTTCCGCTCCTGCTGCTTTGCGCCATTCTTTTTTATCTCCCCTACCAGGCGAATTTAATAACGTTTTTACAAATTTACTTTCGGTGGAAATTATTGTTTACTGGTTATTGTTTTTGCTGATGTTGATTTTTAAGTTGAAAAATATATTACAGCAAAATGAGTTTATTTTTTTTGGGGTTCTGTTTACCTTTTTGATATTTCTGTTTACAGGTTATATAACAACTACTGCCGGAGCATTGGTAAGGTATAGGAGTATTTATCTTCCATTTTTAATTACGCCTTTGTTGTGCAGTATAGACTGGCAAAAAATTTACGTGAACCTTACAAGCAGTAACAGATTCACAGTGAGCAAAAGTTAACTTTTGATTGGTCTAAAAAGATGCTGCTTTATCACTTACCAAGAATAACATTTTTCAATTCAACTAAAACTTCAGCTGCAGAGAATTGCGTCATACATCAACAACCCCAAATGAAATATTAAAATAAATAAGATATAAACTATTATCTCAATTGGTTTTATAAATTACTAAAAACCTCAAATATTTTTTGTTTTATTCTTAAAAAAAGTCTTCTTTTGCACTCAAAATAACACAAATGAGCTCAATTAGATCTAATGCTGTAAAAAACCTTGGAACAACACCTGTGCCCGTAAAGGTTGATAATGCATCGAAAATAACAGGCATTTTTAATGAAAATGTCTTCACGCTAAGTGCTGCCAGAAAATACCTAAGCGATGATGCTTATAAAAGTTTGCTCGCTAGCACACGTGGCGGTAAAAAAATAGACCGTGCAATGGGTAATCAGATTGCAAATGGTTTGCGAGCTTGGGCTGAAAGTAAAGGGGTAACCCATTTCACACACTGGTTTCAGCCACTTACGGGTTTATCTGCCGAAAAACATGATTCTTTTTTTACGCTGAAAGGCGATGGCACACCAATTGAAGAATTTGAAGGTGCTGCATTGATACAACAAGAGCCTGATGCATCATCTTTTCCAAATGGTGGATTGCGTGCAACTTTTGAAGCAAGAGGTTACACAGCTTGGGATCCATCATCTCCTGCCTTTATTATGGAAATTGGCGATGGTAAAACATTGTGCATTCCCACCATATTTGTTTCCTATACTGGCGAATCGTTGGATACCAAAACACCTTTGCTCAAGGCCCTTGTTGCTTTAGATAAGGCAGCGGTTGACGTGTGCCAGTATTTTGATAAAAATATTTCGAAAGTAACTGCTACACTTGGTTGGGAACAGGAATATTTTGTGGTAGATGCAGGTCTTGCAAATGCACGCCCAGATCTGGTACTTACCGGCCGCACGGTTTTTGGCCACGCTCCTGCTAAAGGACAACAATTAGATGACCACTATTTTGGTGCAATACCTGAGCGTATCTATGCTTTTATGCTTGACTTTGAAAAGGAATCCTACAAACTTGGTATTCCTATTCGTACACGCCACAATGAAGTAGCTCCTTGCCAGTTTGAATGTGCTCCTATTTTTGAAGAAACCAACCTAGCGGTAGATCATAATACATTGTTGATGGATGTAATGCTTCGTGTTGCAAAACGCCACAACTTAATGGTGTTGTTGCACGAAAAACCTTTTGCCGGCATCAACGGTAGTGGTAAGCACAACAACTGGAGCATGAGCACTGATACGGGTGTAAATTTATTGGCACCGGGAAAAACGCCTAAGACCAATTTAATGTTTCTTACATTTTTTGTAAACACCATTAAAGCGGTACACGATTATGCAAACCTTATAAGGGCCTCCATTGCAGGCGCAGGAAATGACCACAGGCTTGGAGCAAATGAAGCACCACCAGCTATTATATCCATTTTTATCGGAAAGTTTTTAACCGATGTATTAAAGCAGATTGAAGAAAGAGTAAGCGGAAATTTTGATGAGCAGGACGAAGCGATTCTTAAACTGGACATTCATAAATCCATTCCAGAATTAATGCTGGACAATACGGATCGGAACAGAACCTCTCCATTTGCATTTACCGGTAACAAATTCGAATTTAGAGCTGTTGGCTCGTCAGCAAATTGTGCTGTACCTATGACGACACTTAACACCGTGATGGCAGAAACATTAAAGACTTTTAAAGTTGATGTGGATGCACTCATAGAAAAGGGAGAGAAAAAAGAAGTTGCTTTGTTACAGACCATCAGAAAATATATTGTTGAAAGCAAAAATGTATTATTTGAAGGTGATGGCTACAGTGAAGAATGGGCGGCTGAAGCTGAAAAAAGAGGTCTTGAAAACGTAAAAACAACGCCGCTGGCTTTGGATGCTTATGTGACTGACAAGGCTAAAAAACTATTTGAAATAAATAATATTTATACACACGGAGAGCTGGAAGCAAGGCACGAAATAATGCTGGAAGAGTATGTAAAAAAAGTGCAGATAGAAGCAAGGGTGATGGGCGACCTGGCCAGTACACTTATTTTACCGGCTGCCGTAAAGTATCAAAATATTTTACTGCAAAATATAAATGGACTTAAAGAAGCGGGTATTGCAAAAGAAGGGTATGCTAACCAATTGCAAACAGTACAAAAGCTTAGCGAACATATAAACATCATAAGCGATAAAACAGAAGCGATGATTGGAGCTCGTAAAAAAGCCAATGACCTTACAGACAGCAAAGCAAAAGCAATTGCATATTGTGACGATGTGAAAGGAAATTATTTTGATATTATTCGTTATCATGTAGATAAACTTGAATTAATGGTTGATGACAGCCTTTGGTTGTTGCCAAAATACAGAGAGATTTTATTTTTAAGATAATCAAGCTGCTTTTCTCAAAATCCCCGAAATATTTCGGGGATTTTTTATGCCCATCTTAACGAAAGCATACTTAATTTTAGAGCATGAAAAAAATTGTATTTGCACTCCTTTCTTTAATTACAGTGGCTGATTGCTTAGCTCAACAAAATCATTATAAAAAAATAGACGAAGCTATCGCAAAACTTGGGCCGCTCAATAATTTTAATGTAGCGGTTATTGCAGATACGATTACAGAAAAGTTTGCAGACAATGAGGAAAAAGCAAGGGCCATCTTTTACTGGATCGCCAATAACATCGAGATTGATCCTAAAGCAACCAAGCAAAATGATGATAAAAATATTTTACCCGAAAAGGTAATTGCGTTAAGAAAGGCAACGCCTTTGGGTTTTTCTTTGCTCATACAAGAAATGTGCAGTGCCGCAAATATTCGTTGTTTAAGTGTAGATGGATTCGTAAAAAATTATGCAGCAGAAATAAATGAAACGGCAGACGAAAAAAATTATTCGTGGAATGTGATACAGCTTGGGCAAAGCCCCGAAACTTGGTATTATGTTGATGCTGCAAGAGCCAGTGGCTACCTTGATAAAAAATTAACTACGTTTACAAAGCAGTTTACCAGCGAGTATTTTTTTGCTGACAGAAAACTTTTTAACCTTGCTTATTTTCCTGATAACGGAGCCTGGCAACTAGGTGGCGGAATAAAAAGTGTAAAGGATTATTATGCACTGCCGGTATTAAATAATTATGCTTTTGCATTGGGTTTAGGTAAACCTACACCTATAACAGGTTACATTAAAACCTCTTTAAAAAAGCCTGTACTATTTAATTTTACGGTAAATAGTTCTATTGACATAAAAAACATTTCGCTTGTATTGGGCGATGAAAAAAAACAACCAAAACCTGAGGCTATGAATTTTGAAAATTCTGGCGGTATTATCAGCTTTAGCTACCAGTTTAAAAAAGAAGATACATTCCCGTTGCGGGTGATTGCCGATGGAAAAGATATTTTGCAATATATGGTTGAGGTTACTGAGTAAATTTATTTTCGTCGCGATAGGCTTTCATCATATCTGAAAAAGCCATTTTTTGCGAACATGCGTTTACAATAACTCCAATTCTTTTTGCTGCCGTTACTTCTGTTTTGGCAGTTTTTACCCAGTTAGAAAACCAGTTTTGATGAGACGGAGGAAGTTCATGAAAATATTTGTAAGCCACAGGCTCATCTTTTAAGCAACTCAAAATTTCAGGAGCGATTACCATTTTTTCTATATCGTCCTCCAATTGTACTACCACACTTGCACCATCAATCTTTTTAATTGTCTTTCTAATTGTTGCATTAATGGCTAAAATAAAATTTCCATCACCCATTGGAATTAAAGCTGCAGCCTTTATAGAATAATTATCAATCTTACCTTTTACCCTAAATGACTTTTTACAGCCGGACTTTAATTGATTTGCAATTTGTTCAGGCACATCAATGTAGGTCCAACCCGTTTTTTCGCCCTTGGGGCCAAATTTTTGTAATTGTGCTTTAAAATTGATCATTCAATAAAATTTTTTCACACAAAAAAACCACCAGTTCGGTGGTCTTTAATATTTTAAGCCTCTACATATTATGCTCTTTGCTTAGCAGGAGTTTTGCTTGCTGCTTTTGCAGGTGTCTTGGCTGCCGTTTTTGTAGCAGGTTTAGACGCAGTTTTTGCAGGTGCTTTAGATGCAACTTTTATAGCCGCTTTTTCAGGAGCATTTATTTCTTCTACTTCTACCTCATCTTCCAAAACAGGAGCAACTTTTGGTGCTTTTGCTTTTTTCTTTAAATTCTTTATTGCATCTTCTATTCCTTTTTTAAGGTCTTCGTATGTTGCCTTAGCCATTCTTTCTCCGTTTATAAAGAATGTTGGAACCGTTGTTACGCCACGGTTAAGCCCCTCTCGTAAATCACCCTGTACCTGCCAGCCGTAAGTAGCATTTACAAGATCATCTAGAAAGCGCTTGTTTTGCACGCCTGCCTCTTTACTATATAATTTTAAACTTGTTGTGCCAAGGTTTTTTCTGTTTGCAAATAGGATATTGTGCATTTCCCAGAATTTGCCGTCCTGTCCTGTTGCAACTGCTGCCTCTCCTGCCTTCAAACTACGCTGGTGAATATTTGTTAGTGGAAAATGTCTGAAATTAAATCTTATAACACCATCATACTCAACCAATAACTTCTTCACAATTTCATTTGCATTTGCACAAACTTCACTCTCATATTCTCCAAATTCTTCTAAGGTAATTTCTGCTTTAACATTTCCGACAAAAATATCTCTTGGTTCTATAATTTCAACTACTTCTTTTTTAAATGCCATTTTTACTTTTTTTGTACTATATCTCAAATAGATATAGTTAGATTATTGATTTTCAAAGGATTAAATCTATTAAACCATTAAAATATTTAATATATGGCAGGCAATTTAGGTCTTTTTCGCCACATTTTAAAATGATAACCGTAAATTAACAAATGTTAAAGACTAATAAATTGAAGATTAATACCATACAACCTACAAACTCCCCGTCGTTTTTTCATTCCGGAAAACAACAGTGCCATCAAATACATCTACAATTACTGGCGATGACCTATCTATATCGCCTCCTAGTATTTTTTTACTTAACTGGTTCACAATTTGCTTTTGGACAAGCCTTTTTAACGGTCTTGCACCAAACTGAGGGTCATAGCCATTATCGGCAAGATAATCAAGGGTATAATCTGTAAACTGTAATTCGATGCCATTTTTAGCCACAAGCTGTTTTAGTTCTTCTAGTTGTATGTTTATAATTCCTTTAATTTCTGTCTTCATCAAAGGCTGAAACATAATCACTTCGTCAATTCTGTTTAAAAACTCGGGGCGAATTGTTTGTCTTAACAGGTTCAAAACTTCCACTTTCGTTTTTTCAACAACTTCGTCTTTGTTGTTTTCTGTTACGCCTTCAAAATTTTCCTGAATAATCTGGCTGCCCATATTACTCGTCATGATGATGATGGTATTTTTAAAATTTACGACCCGTCCTTTATTATCTGTGAGCCTTCCATCATCCAACACCTGTAGCAATACGTTATATACGTCAGGATGAGCTTTTTCAATTTCATCGAGCAAAACAACTGAATATGGTTTTCTTCTTACGGCTTCTGTTAATTGTCCCCCTTCATCGTAGCCAACATAGCCTGGAGGTGCCCCAACAAGCCTGCTCACAGAATGCTTTTCCTGGTATTCGCTCATATCAATCCTAGTCATCATTGCATCATCATCAAATAGATACTCAGCCAGAGCCTTTGCCAATTCTGTTTTACCAACACCAGTTGTTCCCAAAAATATGAAAGAACCAATGGGTTTTCTTGCATCCTGCAAACCAGCACGACTTCTGCGAATGGCATCGGCAACCGCTTCAATGGCTTCATCTTGCCCCACTACCCTTTTATGCAGTTCATCTTCGAGATTAAGCAATTTTTCTTTTTCGCTTTGCAACATTTTAGCTACCGGTATCCCAGTACTTTTCGCGACGGCCTCGGCAATGTCTTCTGCATCCACTTCCTCCTTTAACAATCGTCTTTCAGAAAGTGCAGATAAATCCTTGCTGAGTTGTACAATTTCTTCCTCCTGGCTTTTCATTTTACCATAGCGTATTTCTGCAACTTTACCGTAATCTCCATCTCTTTCTGCCTGCTCTGCCTGCACTTTCAAATCTTCAATGGCTGCTTTACCATTTTGTATTTTGTCTACCAGTTCTTTTTCTTCCTTCCATTTGGCTTTGTACGTATCCCTGTCCACAGAAAGGTTTGCAATTTCAGTATTTAAAAACTTTAATTTGTCTTCATCATTTTCTCTTTTAATGGCTTCTCTCTCTATTTCTAGCTGACGAATCTGCCTTTCCAGTCTGTCAAGTTCTTCGGGCATAGAATTCATATCAATGCGAAGTTTTGCAGCACTTTCATCCATAAGGTCGATGGCTTTATCAGGCAAAAACCGATCCGTCATATACCTATTGCTTAATTCAACAGCCGCTATAATTGCTTCATCTTTTATACGAACATGATGGTAGGTTTCATACCTGTCCTTCAACCCACGTAAAATAGAAATAGCATCTTCAACAGTTGGCTCATCAATCATCACTTTTTGAAACCGTCTTTCCAACGCTTTATCTTTTTCAAAATACTTTTGGTATTCAGATAAAGTAGTTGCGCCCACGGCCCTCAATTCACCACGAGCCAATGCGGGCTTTAAAATATTAGCCGCATCCATTGCACCATCGCCACCACCAGCACCCACGAGCGTATGTATTTCATCAATAAATAAAATTATTTCGCCCTCGCCAGCAATTACTTCTTTTACTACTGCTTTTAATCTTTCTTCAAACTCACCTTTGTATTTTGCACCGGCAATAAGTTGACCCATGTCTAATGCAAAAATTATTTTTGATTTTATGTTTTCAGGCACATCGCCATTTACAATTCTTATGGCCAAACCTTCTGCTATGGCTGTTTTACCAACACCCGGCTCGCCGACTAATATTGGATTATTTTTTGTACGGCGGCTTAAAATATGCAGGGTTCTGCGTATTTCTTCGTCTCTGCCAATTACGGGATCGAGCTTGCCTGCACGGGCCATTTCATTTAGGTTCTTTGCATATTTATTCAGAGAATTAAACTGGGTCTCCTGCGTTGCAGAATTAATTGTTTCTCCTTTTCTCAATTCTTTAATAGAAGCCATCAATCCCTTTTCTGTGAGCCCAGCATCCTTTAATAGTTTTGCTGCAGCATCACTACCTTGCAAAATAGCGAGCAGTAAATGTTCAGGATTTATAAATTCGTCCCCAAATGATTTTAACACGGCATTGGCCCTTAACAAAGCACTATTGGCATCTCTGCCCATATTTTGCGCCGGCTCGCCTGAGATTACGGGCAGTTTTTTTATTAACTCTGAAAGTTTATTTGTAACAAGATTTACTGTTACATTATTTTTTTTGAGCAGGTAGTCAATAGACGAATCTTCAGTGTCTATCAAAGCCTTTAAAATATGCTCTGTTTCTACTGAGGGATTTCTATTATTAAAAGCTAATTGCTGCGCATGTTGTAAAGCTTCAGATGCTTTTACCGTAAAATTATTTTGTGCCATATCTTTATTTTAAGAAGAGAACTACGATCTCGTTTATTAAACTTAATTATTTTTATAAAGTCTCACTCCATTAAATTGCTTACAATAAATGGAAGCAAAATCGTATCCAAATAAAAATGTAGAAATTATGTCAGTAGCGTTCTATAAAATCTGCCTCCATTGCAGTATCCTATTGGGTTTCGTGCTATTTTATCAGACTAGCAATGCACAATATAATTTTAATGCGACAACTAAGTGGTTGGAAGAAAATACTCAAGACATGGGCGGCCGATCCACTCTTTTGATTTTTAAAAATGATAAAATCGTGTACTCAAATTCAGTAAATGAACTGAGCAAAAAACAAAAGTTTGTAGGAAACATGATTGCCCGAAAAAAAGGTATTGATTCAAAAGAGTTAAGCAAAGATTTTTCGCCTGATGCCAGGATCGCCATTGCAAGTTGCAGTAAATGGTTGAGCGCAGCGTTGGTTATGACCTTTATAGATGATGGAACTTTACATTTGAAAGATAGTGTGGGTAAATTTTTGCCGATATTATCCAGTAATCGGAAAGGCAATATCACAATAGCCCAATGCTTAAGTCATACAACAGGCATAAACTCAGGCAATATAAAAGACAGCAGAAGTAGTTTCATAGAGGCGGCTAATATGGGAGAAGCAGTAAATTCAATTGCAATGTTACCAATGGACAGCAAACCCGGCGAAAGTTTTAGATACAGTAATATAGGATTACAAATTGCAGCAGCTGTTATTGAAAAGATCAGCGGTAAAGATTTTAAGACTCTTTTTACCGAACGAATTGCTGCCAAATGTAGTATGGCAAATACCGATTTTGGAGATAAATCGGTGCCGTTGCCTGCCGGTGGTGCATTTAGTACGCCCAAAGATTACCTGCAATTTTTACAAATGATTTTAAATGACGGAATCTATAATGGTAAAAAAGTATTGAGCAAAGAATCAGTCGTTGAAATGCAAAAGAACAATACAAAAGGAACGGAAATTATGTACAGCCCTGCTGAAGCCGGTAATTGGAATTATGGATTAGGAGAATGGATTATCGGTGACGCAGCATTGGGGGTAAGATCAGACGTAGTTACAAGTCCTGGGCTTTTCGGTTCCTTCCCATGGGTTGATAATAAAAATAAATATTGCGCTGTATTGTTTACTTATAACTTACAAAGCCAAGGGCGATCAGAGAGATACCTTTCGCTAAAGAGAATTGTTGACGCTGCTGTAACAAACTAATCCACAAAAATGTAGTAATAGGGTTACTTTTGCAACGATGAAAAACACAAAAAAAATCCTTCTTTCCTTACCTGTTTTGTTTTTGACAAATTTATCGTTTGCACAAAACGGGCGGCTTCTTAAAGGAATGTATTTACAATGGGGGTACAATACGGAATGGTACACAAAAAGCAAAATACATTTTAAATTAAGCAACGCCGATAATTTTACACTTCACAAAGCAAAAGCACACGATAAGCCAGACTTGGAAGCTGTTTATAAAGCCCCAACAGACATTTCAATTCCGCAATATAATTACCGACTTGGATTTTACGTAAATAATGCACACACAAAAGCTATTGAATTAAATTTTGACCACATAAAATATGTTGTAACAGATGGACAGAAAGTGCGTGTGACAGGACGAATTAACGGTGCTCAGGTAAACGGCGACAGTATATTGAACGATCAAAGATTTCTACATTTAGAGCATACCGATGGTGGAAATTTGTTACATATTAATTATGTGCAGCAAAAGACTTTGGCTATGAACAAATCGAAAACGAGACCACTGGTTAATTTGATTTGGAAAGTGGGAGCAGGAATAAATATTCCACGTACTGATTTTACTTACAGGGGTGATAGGTTAAACAATGCTTTTCACATAGCCGGTTACAATTTAAGTGGCGAGGCGGGTGCAAGATTATATTTTTCTAAAAGATTATTTTTTGAAGGCACCGGTAAAACAGGTTATGTACGATACGTAAATGCGCTTGCAAATACTACTTCAGCAAAAGGCAACCGGGTTACACATGGGTTTGGCTATTTCGAATTAATTGGGCTCATTGGCTACGATTTTAATTTATAATAAATAAAATCGAATGCATTAACCTTGTCCAAAACAAACCATACACAAATTGTAAAACAAACCGCAGATTTATTGGGTTTCGATTTTTGTGGAATTGCCACTGCAGGTTTTTTGAATGACGATGCCCGCAGGCTTGAAACGTGGTTGAATAAAGGAATGCATGGCAACATGCAATATATGGAGAAGCATTTTGACTTACGTACCGACCCATCCAAACTGGTATCCGGAGCAAAATCTGTTATTACACTTTTACTTAATTATTTTCCTGAAAGTTTGCAGGATGTTGATGCCCCTAAGGTTGCTAAATATGCGTACGGTAAAGATTACCATGAAGTAATTAGAGAAAAATTAAACCATTTTTTATTTTTACTCAGAGAAAAGATTGGTGAAATAAGCGGACGAGGGTTTGTTGACAGTGCGCCTGTTTTAGAAAGATCGTGGGCGCAAAAAAGTGGATTGGGCTGGGTAGGAAAAAATGGCAATCTTATTAATAAAAAACAAGGTTCTTTCTTTTTTATTGCTTCGCTTATTACAGATTTGTCGTTAGATGCTGATGAAGCAGGTGCAAAAGATTATTGCGGAACCTGCACCAGGTGTATTGATGAATGCCCAACCGAAGCGATTCTTCCAGATAAAGTGGTGGATGGGAGTAAGTGCATTTCTTACTTCACCATTGAATTAAAAGATGCATTGATCCCCGAAAAAATGAAAGGGAAATTTGACGAATGGCTTTTTGGTTGTGATGTTTGTCAGGATGTATGCCCATGGAACAGTTTCTCAAAAAAAACCAGCGAAAAAGCTTTTACACCAACAAGCGAAATTTTACATTTTACACAAAGAGACTGGGAAGAATTGACGGAAGAGAAATTCAAAATAATATTTAAAGATTCTCCACTTAAAAGAAGCAAGTATAGTGGGATTAAAAGGAACATTCAATTTTTGCAATAACTATTGATGGCCTTCAACATATATTTTTAAAGAAGCAAGTGCAGCTTCATAACCTGAACCGGCCATTTTTTCTATAAATATTCCACTAAATTTTTCCCAAGGATACCACTTAAGTTTTGTGATGGAAGTCCATTGTACCTGCATATTTCCTTGCTCCTGCACCTCTCTTAGCGCCAAGATATTTTCCATATCATTTTCACCTTCACGTTTTAATAAGAACTTTACATACGGAAACTTTTTTTCCGTAATAATGATAGTATTGGTCTTATTATTTGTAACCCATTGAGCAATGTCGTTAGCTTCTGTTGAGGATTTGCTGAATTGAATGATTGCGCTGTCCTGTATAAAAACAGGATGCCAATGCCTCCAGTTTTTAAGGTCGCTTATTTCACTATACAGTCTAATAGAATCTGCTTGTACAGTTTCGGCCCGGGCAGTAACTATGCGACCGGGTATAAGCAATGATATGAGTGTTAAAAAAATAAACAATCCTGCAAATACAAAAAGACCACCCTTAATCATTTTCATTTTATTCCCATTTAAAAGCCTTAACAGCCACTGCGTAAACAATTATTCCCCACAACATTAAAACGCCAATCTCCAATCTTACATCCCATAAATTTAAACCCTCAAATGCAACGCTTCGCATAGCCGTATTTAAATAGGTTAGCGGCAAAGCTTTGGATATTGGCTGCAACCATTTAGGAAAATTCTCAATTGAAAAAAAAGTTCCCCCTAGTAAAAATTGTGGAAGTGTGATTAGATTGGCAAGAGGTGGAATGGTACTATCGGCTTTTGCCAGACCACTAATAATAAAACCGCAACCCATAAATATTAACAAGCCCAAAAAACTTAAAAACAGCATTTCGAAAAAGGTAATCCAGCCATTTACCAATGTAAAACCAAAGAATAAATAACCTGCACCAATAATTACTATGGCTGTTATCATCTGAAAAATAACACGGCTTAGTCCTTCACCTAATATGATATGAGTTTTACTTATGGGTGTGGCAAAAAAACGTTTTAAAACCAATGTATTTCTTAAGCTAAAAAAAGTAAACGCTACGCCAAAAACGCCCGCACTCAACAATGAAAAACCCAATTGCCCGGGCAATATAAAATCTATTGTTTTGTACTGGCGAATAACCGCAACGTCTCGGGGAACATTAAAATCAAAAATGGCATATGTAGGCCGATTTTGGTATTTGGTATTGCTCAATTCATTTATTTTACTTTCAAGCAAAGCTTTAAACTGGGGCC
>JBJXGJ010000007.1:0-2700 GCA_046153805.1 Ferruginibacter sp.
ATAATAAAGAAAAAAAACACTCTTTTGCCAAACATTGTAACAATTTTGGCACATAATAGATCCGAAAAAATCAATTTTAAGCACTTTTTAGTAAAATGAAATTTGTCTATTGCAAAATCTGGGTTAAAAGATAAGCTTATTTGGTTATTAGCTGAATTGATATATACTTTTGTATCCGATAACATTATTAATTGCTGCCAAAATGTTATTATCAGCCAAAGAAAATGATAAAGAAACTGATATGACAACATATTATAAAAGCCACTATCCAATAATTTTTTTGATAGTAGGAATAAGTATTATGATCTCTATTTTATTCAACATTATTCCTTTAAAAAAACCTTTGCAGCAGCAAATATTACTGCTGCTATTTATTATTTCAACAATGTGGATTGCGTTTAAAAAGTTTGATAATGATTTAGTACACAAGGCAATTGCACTAATAATTTGCTCAGCCTCTGTACTTTCAGTTGTTCTTTAAAGAAACGTGTGGGTAATTAAATGAAAGATGAAGAACAAGTCAATATATTTTAAAATGAGAAGGCTTTACATCAAAATATTTAGCTGGGAATATTGGCCGACATGGGTAGTTTATTTTCCGGTAAGTTTTTACTTTTTGTACTTGGCTATAAAAGCTAGGTCTTTCTTTTTTTTCTCAGCTTCCAATCCAACTATTGAAACAGGCGGAATGTTTTTTGAAAGTAAGTGGAAAATATTTCAACTGGTGCCAAAGGAATACTACCCCACCACAATTTTGGTTCATGGCTGCGAAAGCATCGAAAGCATTGAACAACGCATGAATTTTGCAGGGATTGAGTTTCCTATTATAGCCAAGCCCGACAGGGGCGAAAGGGGGTGGGGCGTAAAAAAAATCGTCAGTATAGAAGAATTAGATGTTTATAAAGCTGCACTAAATGTTTCTTTTCTTGTACAGTGTTTTATCAATTATCCAATTGAAATGAGTGTGTTTTATTATCGCCATCCTGCACAGAATAAAGGGATGATAACTTCTGTTACCCTAAAAAAACTGCTTACAATTACCGGCAATGGGTTCTCAACTGTGGATGAGTTGATACAACGGAACGACCGAAGTTTTTTACAATATGACAAATTAAAAAAGCAAAATAGAATTGATTTTAGTTACATACCTGCAGCTGGTGAACAGCATTTATTGGTACCTTATGGCAACCATGTATTAGGTGCTACCTTCCTTAATTACAATCATATTATTGATGAACAGTTAACAGATACTATTGATACGATAAGTCAGCGGATAGATGGGTTTTATTTTGGAAGATATGATTTGCGATGCAACAGTATTGAAGACTTAAAAATAGGAAAAAATTTTTCTATCCTCGAAGTAAATGGCGCAGGTGCAATACCGGCACATATTTATGAACCCGGTTTTTCATTCTTTAAAGCACAGTTAACCATTGCCCGTCATTTTGGAATGATGTACCAGGCTGCCAGAGAAAATAACAAAAGAGGCGTTCCGTATATGTCCTACAAAGAATTTAAAAATACCCAAAAGCTAGAAAAGGCTTATAGGTTAAATGTTAGTATCTTATGAGTATTAATCGGCTTCCATTGTGCTATGTGGCTATATTTTTTTCCTACAAAAATAATATGAAGATCTTCAATTTATTCGCTTGCATACCGCGGACAGCCCGGTGATGCCCGGCAGGGTGGTGGGCTTATATGCGTGGGCGGAGGTTTGCAGGTTTGTACCGCAAGGTGCAGGGTTCAATACAGAATTCAATCACCGTTCCTGGGAACGATACGACAATAAAAAAATCAATCTTTTATCTGGTAGCAGTTGAACACTTTTTTTGAGTATATTTGGGCGGTAAAACTAAAGTACAAATATGCAGGTAAACACTTTGAATTACAATAGTTGGGCAGACAAATATACCGATGACTTATTTTCCTTTGCCTACTATAAAGTTGGCAAAAGAGAAGAAGCGGAAGATTTGGTACAGGACACTTTTTTATCTGCATATAAAGGAAGGGAAACATACAACGGAACAGCTTCTGAAAAAGCCTGGCTCATGGCAATCTTAAAAAACAAGATTATTGATTATTACCGTAAGCCAAAAATTACTGATAGTTTTTCCAGTTATCTTGGTCAAACAGAGGAATCTTTTGAAAATGTTTTTTTTGACAAAAATAATCATGGTAGGTGGAAAGAAGATATCAATGAAAATTATTTTTCAAAAGCTGCAGATGGACACCTTATCAGCAAAGAGTTTCAACGAGTTTTAGGTATTTGCCTGGAAAAAATGCCCATTAAATTAAGAGCTGTTTTTGTTTCAAAATATATTGATGATGAAAAAACAGAAAATATTTGTAAGAAACATGGCATCACCTCGTCCAACTATTGGGTAATCATTTTCAGGTCAAAAGCATTGTTGCGTGACTGCCTCAAAAAAAATGGTGTATTAAACTAAAATGGCATATTTTAAAAGAATATTGAATAATTGTGTGGAGGCTTCGTTGCTTGCTTTAAGGGAGAAAGAAGAAAAAATTACTTTAAAGCAAAAGTTTGAGATGAAGTTTCATATTTTTTTTTGCAAGTGTTGCAAAAATTTTGCAAAACAGTCTTCGCAGATGGATCAATACTTGAAGGCGTATTTTGAAGGTATGAACAATAAGCATCTAGTTCAGGCATCCGCCGATTTTAAAGCCAGAATGAAAAAACAG
>JBJXGJ010000118.1:0-10117 GCA_046153805.1 Ferruginibacter sp.
ATTTCTTTTTGTCTTAAAATATTCTTTATGTAATCATTCTTGTGTCTCACATCTTGTGTCTCACATCTTGTGTCTCACATCCTACTTCGCAAAAACCTTTTTCAAAATATCTGTAACCTGTGCTGCAGGGTCTTTACGGATTTTTGCTTCCTGTAAACCGATGTTACAAAACATACCGTCTAAGGCTTTTGACGTAACATAATTAGACAAATCAGTTTCTACCTTTTGTTGCGAAAACATATTGTATTTGCTAAAAATATCTTTCCAATATTTATCTGCATTTACCTGTTTTAATGAATTTTCAATAACGGGGCGCATTCTTTCTGTAAGCGTTGCTATAGTTGTCTTTTTAAGAAAATCAGTTGCTGCATGATCGCCACCTCTCAGAATATTCAACCCATCGGTAAGCGTCATTTGTTTGATGGCGGTAAGAAAAATTTCGCCTACCTGTCCGGCTGCATTTTCTGCTGCGCTGTTCATGGAAAGAATTGCTTTATCAACCAAGGCACCTGCACCCATACTCCGCAAAGTTTTTTCTGCCTTTAATGCCTCTGCTGGCATGATGATCTTTATGGCCTCATTCTTAAAATACCCACCTGCACCACCAAGTGTTTTAGATGTGCTGTCAGTTGCCACTCGCAATGCCTCTTTTAGCCCACTTACAATATCAGTGTTGGAAAGTCCGCTCCCACTATTACCGCTTTTTGAAGTTCCTAAGATAGTTTTGTTGCCATCTGTACTCGCTGCTTTTTTTATTTTATCAAAAATACCCTGCGCAAAAATGCTTTGAATAGAAGCGGATATTATCATTAATAGGATAATTTTTTTCATAAATATTTTTTATCTAAGACTACAAAGTAAGATATAAACATGCTAAAGCCGGGTTAAAAATAAAATAGAATTACTGACCAACAGTTTCAAATTAATAAAACCTCACATCATTTTACACGATTCGATAAAAGTTGAAAAAGGATACATTGCTGAACGGCTCCCGCAAAAATGACGTAACACGGTGCGGTGGACCTGCCTATGCCGCCAGGCAGGTTGAGTGATGTGCAAATGGGTATGCATGCGCCAGAGGCGCATATGCAAACCCATTTGTATGGTACAGCGAAAGAGACCGAACGAATGACGATGGACAATAAATGTTGACAGCCCCAGAACAACGAAAAAAAATGAATTATAAAACTTGGCTTTTGTTGGTTAATTTCCATTTTTAAAAAATACATATAATGAAAATAGCTGTATTGGGTGCAGGCATGGTAGGCAGAACAATTGCAACGGACCACCTATCGCACAATTTTGATGTAACTTCTTTTGACAGAGATGAAAATAATTTAGCTGTTTTAAGTGCAAAAACCAACGTGGAATGCAAAATTGCAGACTTAACACTGTATGAAAATTACACTAAATTATTGGAGGGTTTTGACCTGATAGTATGCGCTGTACCGGGTTTTATGGGCTACAAAACTTTGGAAGCAGTTATAAATGCCGGTAAAAATGTGGCTGATATTTCTTTCTTTCCTGAAGATGGTTTGCAACTTGATGCGCTGGCAAAACAAAAAAATGTTACTGCTATTATTGACTGCGGCGTAGCGCCCGGTATGAGCAATTTAATTTTAGGTTACCATAATGCTTTAATGAAAATAGATAGTTTTGAATGTATGGTGGGTGGGCTTCCCAAAAAAAGGGTAAAGCCTTTTGAGTATAAAGCACCTTTTTCTCCGATTGATGTTATTGAAGAATATACTCGCCCAGCAAGGTATGTGGAAAATGGTTTTGTGGTGACCAAATCGGCGCTTAGCGATGCAGAACTTATAAATTTTGAACATGTGGGCACGTTGGAATCTTTCAATACGGATGGGCTTCGCAGTATTTTATTCACAATGAATCATATACCGGATATGAAAGAAAAAACGCTGCGATATCCAGGCCATATTTCGCTTATTCAATCTATGATGCAGGCTGGTTTTTTTAATGAGGAAGAAATAATGGTGCATGGAAAAAGTGTTCGACCAATTGAGGTTACATCTGCCATTTTATTTGAACAATGGAAACCGGAAGTTGACGGAGAAGAATTTACGATTATGAAAATAGTAATAAAAGGCACCGAGAACAATCTCCCAAAAACGGTTGAGTATTTATTGTATGACGAATTTGATGCCGCCACACAAACGCCATCTATGAGCCGCACGACCGGCTATGCCTGCAATGCTTTTGCTAATTTAATAGCAGGTAATATCTTTACGGAGAAGGGCGTTTTTCCGCCTGAACTGGTTGGGAAAGATGAAGGTTGTTTTAAGTTTGTGATGGAATATTTAATGGAAAGAGGGGTGAAATACGAAACTGCAGCCCCAGCCCCCTAAATTCCCCGAAGGGGGACTTTAGACTTCAAAACTTTAAAGTGATTTTTAAATTTTTGAAGTCTGGCTCCTCTCTTTCGGAGAGGCGGCGGTGAGGTTTTCTTGTTTTTTACAATTAATTATAATTACTACAACCAAACATACAAATGCTGTTGCTTATTTTTGCGCAGCTAACAAAAAAATAAAATGAAAAAATTATTTACTCTTCTTGCAGTTTCATCTTTCTTTATTGCTTGTAATGATGAAAAAGCAACAGAAGACCCAACAATAATACCAACACCTAAAATAAGTTCTGTAAAACCTATTACATACAATATTATTGCCGAATACCCACACGATACGGCTAGTTACACCCAAGGCTTAGAATTATATAATGGCAAATTGTATGAGAGTGGTGGTGATTATGCAAATTCCATGGTTCAATCAGGCGATTTAAAAACAGGTAAGATTGACAAAAAATACAAAATGGGTTCTGCTACTATTTTTGCTGAAGGACTTACTATTTTAAATGGCAAATTGTACCAGATTACCTGGCAAACGCATGATGTCTATGTATACGACGTAAAGGACATAACAAAGGTTATTCAAAAATTTACATGGCCCTACGAGGGTTGGGGCTTGACAAACAATGGTACTGATTTAATAATTACTACAGGTGGTACTGATTTGTATTTTGTAGACCCTGCAACATTTAAAGTAAAAAATAGTGTTCACATTCATGATGATTACGGCCCGGTTGATAGTGTGAACGAATTGGAGTATGTGGATGGTTTTGTGTGGGGTAATGTGTACACGACAAAAGATATTTTAAAAATTGACCCCGCGACGGGTGCTGTTGTCGGTAAAATGAGTTTTAATAACTTACCTGGCACAGACAGTATACCGGGCAGAACAGAATATTTTAATGGCATTGCTTATGACAGCACAAGCAAATCATTTTTTATTACGGGCAAAAGATGGCCTAAGATTTATGAAGTCAAAGTGAACTAAGAGACGTATTTGTTTCAAAAAAAAATGGGCGGAGTTGGTATTAAGTTGACAAACAGTTTTCAAATACAGTTTTACGCTTTTCCTTGTGTTCTTTGTGAAAAGCCTTTGTGTGCTTTGTGTTTATTCCTTGCTCTTATACCTTGGAGATTACATAAATTAACGAACTACATTTCTCTTTATTCAGCATTGCTTTTATATTAGACACAAGCCCTGTAAAAAAGGCACTTAACAGGTTTCCCTTTCCGTTTTTATATTTTTCGCTGAGCATGCTCACATAAAAACTGTCGAACCACATTGGCTCTATTTTTTTAATTGTTAAGCCATGTTGCTCTACCAAATTTTTCATACTTGCCGGGGAGAAATGGTATAAATGTCTGGGTGCATCGAAAGCAGCCCACGTGGCTCCATAATGTTGTGCATCATAGCTGGTATAATTTGGCACTGCAATAAATATTCGCCCTTTATCTGTCATTAATTTTTTTAGCTGCTCCACATATTCGTGCAACTGGTGCACATGCTCCAATACATGCCACATGGTAATTGCATCATAACTATTGGTCGGCAAATTAAATATTTCCGGAGAGTACAACGGTGTAATATGATATAATTCCTTAGCCTTTTTTCTCGCTGTTTCATCAGGTTCCAACCCCGTAATCTCCCAGCCTGCTGCTTTCATTGTATTAAGAAAAGCACCGGTACCGCATCCAATATCTAATATTTTTCCCGTTTGAGTTGTAGTTTCCCTTTGTATCAAATTTTTTTTACCATTGAGCGTTCTTTTTCTTACAATATGGTACAGTTTATTTACAACACCGGTTTGTGTGTCACTGTGCGAAATATAATTCTCTGATGCATAATATTTTCCGATCTCGTTTTGCGCAGGAACATTTTGCGTAAATAAATGTGTACAGTTTTTACAGGCTGTTACCGTAAATTTTTCGTGCGAAACCGTATAATCTTCCGCCGCAAATAAATCGCTGATGTTTTCGCTTTTGCAAACCGGACAGGAAGTATAAATTATCATCAAAGTAAATTAGAGAAAGAAAGTTGTTATGGTAATGTTTTATAAGTTTCTGCAGCGGGCGCCACATCATATTTGTGTTGTATACCAAAAAAAGAATTGCTGCTTTTATCGTTTAAATAAAAAACAACCAGCGCAGCGGCTATTACAAACAGCATTAAAGCCCCAACCCACCATTTACTTTTTTTCGCCGGCTTCTCTTCTGTGTAATATTTGGTCATTGTATTGCGGTCAGTTTCCGTATCGCCCACCAATATTTCATGCGAATCATCGGGATGTATGACTCTTTCAGCATAAACACTGGGATAAAAGTATGCAGGTAATTCGACCGCAGTGAAACTTACTCTACCGTTCCCAGATTTGTAAAATTGACCTACCCCAGCAATATCAAAATTTTCATCATTATTAAGTAAAGAAATTTCTTCGCAAATCTTTTTTAATTGATATGCAGCTTCGTCTATACTTATATTTTTATTGGCCGCAATGTATTCTGTGATGTTTCTGCTGTCAGTGATTTCATCGGTAAAGTAAATAGTAGAAACCGGCGCATTAATAGCCTTCGTCTCTATTATTGACAATGCAGCGTTCCTTTTTATTTTTAAAGTCCCAATCTGCGGGAGCGCACATTGTTTATATTCAAATAAATAATCTGCTATTAACTTTTGCATGTGCAATAATAAAACTTACTTGCTAGAAATTCAATAAAATTCCGCCCATAAAATTGGCCCCATACACTTCGTAATTGTGCCAACGCTCATATTTGCTGTTTAAAATATTATTTGCAGCGCACCACACAGAGAAGTTTTTGTTGATTTTTATTTCTACTCCAGCACTTAAATCTGTACCTCCCTTCATAGAAACAGCCTTATTACCTTTCGCTAAATAATTACTTCCTTCAAAAAGGTAGAAATCCGATTTTATAAGCACCTTTTTAAAAGCATACCACCTTAACGAGCTCTTAATTTCTACCGGAATAGTGTGCCATGCCCTGTCGTTGCTGGTAAAAGATGTGTAGCCATTAAAAGTTACTCCTGCCGTAAGCGAAAATTTATCCTGGTTTATATACCCAAGGTCACCATGTATTCTAAAATTATTTACAGCTGTTTCGTTGCTTATTTTAAAAGATTTATTGTCGTTGGTAGTAGTAGTATCATTTATAAAAAAAGGAAGATTTTTATACCTCACCAAACCTGCCTTTGCACTAAAATTAAAATGTTTTGCAACACTCGCTTTTATACCACCATAATATTCCGTTTCTTTTGTATTTAACTGCGCAAAAACAGGTAACAAATAAGGATTGATGGAAGTGAGGTTTTTATAACTGTTCTTTACCAAACGCCCTACCCAACCGGCCTGCAAAGCAAATGATTTGTCTTTAACCTGCGCTTCTGCATAAATATCGGGTATTAATTCATACACTTTGTTATTCCATGCAGGCGTTATACCTGCGTGGATTTTTAGCACATCATCATGGTAATCTACCGATGGAGTAATTTGTATAATGTTGTTTGAAAATTTGATATTTGATGGTGTGATATTTCTAGTGGTGTATTGAGTAATGTCAGCCTTTAACTCAACCTTTGCGGTAAAGTTTTCATTTATATTTTTATCGAAAGGCAAATTTATCAATGCATCGGTTTCGTTCACTTTGTTTTTATTGGTAAAAATATTAAGCTCTATGTTTGGATTGTAATTAATTCCTGCTTCGTTTGCTACGGTATTTTTAAAGCCCAATCGCAGTGTGATATTTTGAAACTCCTGCTTTACAGAATCTCGTTTAAAAGTTAATATTTTATGATCGTATCCATACAAATAATAGTTGTCAACATTTACTTCTAACCCGCCATAAAACTCGTTCTTGGGTAAAAAATAACTACCTGCAGCTTTCACATTCAGCCTTGAATAATCCTGGTTCACAATATTTCCTTTGGAACTGATGTAGTCTCCAGTTATGTTTAGCAAGCTTGTTTTGCCATCGCCCAGGCTTATTCCCGCACTTACATAAGGGGTAGAAAAATTACCGTATCCTACTTTTAAAAATTTTCTATTGCCAAGGTACAAATTGGTATCCTGCTCTAAAGCCAATGGCTTCAAGGAAATAGGGCTATAAGCATAAAATAAATTTTGAGAAGGTATCTTGTAATTTAATACTGGTTTGCTAGTATCGGCCGGCAATTGTGACCCATTGAAATTTATCTTAACAGCATTTCTAAGAACCGGCTTGTACGAGGAATTAATATCGATAGACTGTGTTTTCTTCGGTTCCTGAGCAAATGCATTTATATACAGCATTGAAAAAATGCCTAACAAAATTATTTTATTCATATTATAATTTATGTTGTAAAGCATATTAGTTGTTAAGTTTTGATTGTGATTTTTCTAGAGCAACGGCTTTATCCAATTTTGTTTGTGCTTCTGCTTTCAAAGCCTCAATAGATGCATTTTTAGCTATGCTTTCATAAGTAGCTTTTGCATTGAAATAATCTTTTTGCTTCATAAAAATATCTCCCAGTAAAATATATGATTTTGTTACCCATTCGTCGTACGAGCCGGTTTCTTTTATGGTAGCCAATGCTGCTTTTTCGGCTGCAGCAAAATTGTTTTGTGTAAAGTGGCAATTGGCTATTTCGTAGCGTGCCTCTGCGCCCCATGCTGATTTGTTAATGGCTGTTACCGCTTTAAATGCAGTGATTGCCGCTGCACAATCACCTGCAATCTGTGCTGATTTACCCAACACCAAATTACCAATAGACCTATCGTCTGTACTCAATCCTTTTCTGGTAAGCAATTCTTTTGAGGCAACAAAAGCCTCTGTGTAATCCTTTAACTGATAAAAACTGCGAACAAGACCACGCAAGGCTTCCAATTGGTTATCCTGATTTACGGAGTTCAATCTAAGCGATTCAAAATACTTTTTTGCAGCTGCGTAATTCTTTACTTCAAAATAAGAAATACGGGCTGCTTCTAAAGTGGCTTTTTCAAAATATTTGCTGTTTCCTTTGCTGTTCACATAAGCATAACCTATAAGCGCATTTGCAAAATCCTTGTTCTTTTGGTAACATTCACTGCGCTGAAAATTTGCATCTAATATAAATGCGCCCGCAGCATATTTAGCAGTGTAATTATTAAATGCTGTTATAGCAGCAGCACAATCGCGAGAGTTGTATTTATTTACTGCTGCTGTATAATTCAAAGAATCTGCTTCGTTTACCGAGACCGTCTTGCCATTTTCATTCATCAGTTTCACATATTCTTCTGGCTTTCCCTCTTCTACATAAATACTTTTAATAATATCGGTTGCTTCATCTGCCTCGCCAGATTGTGGGTAGGTTTTTATAAGCTGTGTATAGCTTTTTAAAGCTTCGCCATTATTGCTACTGTTATAATATGCCAACCCGAGTTTAAGTAGTGCTCTTGGTTTTAACCCACCATCATTAGACGCTAAAATGTTATTTAGAAAAGGAATCGCCTCACTAAATTTTTCATCTGCAATGTAGGTGAGTGCAATCTCCATATTAATATCCTGCTTTAAACTGCTCTTAGAATATTGCCTGTTCACACTATTTAAGATAGAAATTTTTTCTGCACTATTTTTTATTCCGGCAATCATTCCTTTTTGGTACAATGCATAATCGCTTTGCGGCGATGAAGCGTTGATTGCATCATCGTACATGGCATTGGCTTTCGGTAAATCTTTTTGCATGTAATACGCATCAGCATTGCGCAAAAAAGCATCCTGTTCCATAGCGGTCGATGATACAGACACTGACCTTGCAACCTGCTCAAAATACTCCGATGCTCCTTTGTAATCTTCTTTTTGAAACTTACTGTAAGCAATGTCGTATTTGGCCGTTTGTTGGTTTGCTTCACCCTGGGTGGGCACATTGGCCTGTAAAAAGATGGTCAAGTAACGTACAGCTTCATCGTACCGCTGTTGTCTGTAAGCAATTTCTCCCCGCCAAAAGTTAGAATAGACGGCCGTTTTTCCTGCATTTGCATCAGTAATAATTTTCGCAAATAATTCATCGGCCCTTGCCAGTTGCTGGTCATTTACATACTCAATTGCTTTGCCGTATAATATTGTTGGATATACTTTTTGCATAGCCGCCGTTGGCCTGTCCATAGATTGATACAAAGCCAGCGCATCTGTAAAATTATTGGTACGTGCAAGCAATGCTACCAATATTTCTTTTGCCTCGGTGTCGTATTCAGAATTTGGATACGATTTTAAATAATTTTTTATCTCGTTCAAAGCCACATCCTGGTATCCTAACTCGTACGACAGTTTTGCGTAATTAAACTTTGATACTTTTTGTTGCAGAGCGTTGCTGCTGTTAAACGAACTGTATTGAAAAGCCGTGCGTGCATTCGCTTTCTCTCCTGTTTTTAGGTAAAGATCGCCGAGCAAATACATACTGTTTTGCCCCATGGAATCTTTTTCGTTGCTCAGTTGCTTAAAACCATTAATGGCCTCTTGCGTTTGTCCTGCTACATAGTAACAGAAACTTAGTTCGTATAACACTTCTTTCGATACCTTGTCAAAACTGTTTACATAAGCCTCCAACAATGGCAACGCCTTATCATATTCTTTTTTCTCAAAATAAATTTGCCCAATCAATAACCGAAGTTGCTTATCGTAGTACAACTGAGTTTTGCGGGTGAGTACGCTTTCGCCGTAGCGCAAAGCTTCGTCTTTTTTACCTTGAAAATAATATATCTCCGCAATATAATAGGGTACCACACCTTTGTATTCATCAAAAGTTTCCACCAGTTTAAAAGCCATCGATGCTTCGTTGTACTGGCGATCGTAGTAACTAATAAAACCGTAATAATAATTTGCGGGAACATAATATTTACCTGTTGGCACCTGGTGAATCTCGTTAAAAAGCGGTTTCGCTTCTGCAAATTGTTTAAGGTTGAAATAAGAATAAGCTTTTTCAAATTTTGCATCTGCTATTTGGTCGTTGCTTAGGTTTTCAAAACCCGCGGCATTAAAACTTTCAATGGCATTTTGAAAATCATTTTTTAAAAAATAATAATGTGCAAGGTGAAAACTCATTATCTGGCTGCGTGGCTGGTTGTTTACGCTGTTTATAAAAAGCATGGCATCTTCCTTTCCTATATCCTGCAACAATTTTAATTCGCACAAAGCATTGTAATAATTTATGTCGTCATTAATATAGGCATTGTCTGTTTTTTTGTTGGCAGGGTATTTTACTTTTAATTCTTTTACGAGTGGGTAAGCAAATGCATACTGCTCTTTTGCAATAAATTCTTTGGCGGTTTTATAATCTCTCTCATCGTCAGTAAATGTGTGTGTAGGTTGTGCAAATACAACACCGGTAAGCATTATGGCAACAATGGTAAACAGATTTTTTGTATGCATCTATGGTTAAATTGAAAGTTAAAAGCTTTGCGGAGTAAACACCGCAACATGCGCAAATATTATACCGTTTAAAAATAAAAAGAATAGGTTATTGCACAATGTAAACAAATGAAAACTATTTTTACTTTGCTGTTAAAGAGTTGATAAAAGAATTAATTCTTTAAAAATAATATCTTTGTTTAAACCCAATAATAAAATATGAGAAAACTACTTTCAACCCACTATTCTGCAGGTGCTTTTAATACTGCTATGCTTTTTTTAAGAATTACAGCCGCCGGTCTTATGCTTGTACATGGTTACGATAAAATGGTACACTTTAATGAAACAGCAGCCAATATGATGAACTTTATGGGCATT
>JBJXGJ010000129.1:0-5680 GCA_046153805.1 Ferruginibacter sp.
GCTTGAGAAAAGGGCTTAATAATTCAAAACATTAAGTCTCTTTTCAAAAGAAATATTGGTAAAAGAAGTATTTTTTATCCCTGCTCTTTTTACCAAAAAAGAGTCAACTAAAATCAGGACGAGACAACAGGTAGCCCGAACAAATCACCATTAAAGAAACAATACTGACCGCACCAAACAAGATCAGTTTTTAGGCTCAAACCAAAGTGCCCTTTTATCATCAAAATCGCCGTTATAGTTTATTAAAACTTCTTCGCCAGCTTCAATATTTTTCACCGTTTTAAGCATAATCGTTTGCGCTTCATAATCCATAAAATATTCGCAATTGCTTTCGTAGCTATGGTTGTAAATGGGCACAAAACCCAGTGCCATGCAGCAGTTATCTTTTTCTTCACCCCATTCAAATATGTAATCGTGTAGCAAGGTCTGGTCCAGCAATAGTCTGTCATTTGCAGGCATAACAATAACGGGTGCTATTTCGATAATAGTATCTGCTAAAATAGGTTCATTTGTAAAAACCCCTCTCCCCTTTCCGTCGCTGGCTACTATAAATAAACATGGCAGAATCATAATATAATTTTAAAACTAAAAAAGGTACATTGTGAGCCTAACAAAACAAAAATAATACATTATCCCGATGCCTTTGGAAACGCCGGAAATATCGTTGAAGCAGCAATTTGAAGAGGTGATTTCATCAGAAGATCAACTGGCCATTAAAGAATTTTTAAATGACCAGAATATTAGTGATGTTGCCAACCTTATTTATGAATTTGACGATTACGAAACGCAAATCATTTCTCATTTATCTATACATAGAGCGGCAAGCGTTTTTAAAATTTTAGACCTAAGCGAGCAGAAAAGAATCATCAAAAATCTTCCTGCATTTAAAAGTGCAGAATTATTAAATGAACTACCTGCAGATGACAGGGTAGATTTTTTTGGTGAACTGCCTGATGGTACCGTAAGAGAATTAATAAAAACTCTTGAGCCTGCGGAGCGAAAAATTACATTGGAATTGCTCGGCTATCGGGAGAACAGTGTGGGCAGGTTAATGACGCCAGATTATGTGTATGTGTATGAGTACAACACGGTAAAAGAAGTATTGGAAACCATCCGCCGCTGGGGCACCAACAGCGAAACCATTGATGTTATTTATGTAATTAGCGGCAAGGGAGAATTGATAGATGATATCAGGATAAGGGACTTTATTTTGGCAGCTCCTGAAGCGAAAGTGAGTGACCTGATGGACGAACGCTTTATTTCATTAAAAGTAAATGACGATCAGGAAATAGCAGGGCAGGTTTTTAAAATGAACAACCGTGTGGCATTGCCCGTTACAGATGAAAAAAATATATTGCTAGGAATTGTTACCATCGATGATATGCTGTGGGTGGCGCAGGAGGAATATACAGAAGACATTCAAAAAATTGGTGGTACGGAAGCTTTAGATGAACCTTATCTCGACATCAGTATTCCGAAACTAATTAGAAAAAGAGCAGGCTGGTTGGTGATACTTTTTTTTAGTGAAATGCTTACTGCAACCGCCATGCAGTTTTTTCAGGCAGAGATTGAAGCTGCAACCGTGCTTGCATTATTCATTCCA
Source organism: Ferruginibacter sp. (assembly GCA_046153805.1). Classification (GTDB taxonomy): domain Bacteria; phylum Bacteroidota; class Bacteroidia; order Chitinophagales; family Chitinophagaceae; genus Ferruginibacter. The sequence continues at coordinate 1,604 of JBJXGJ010000129.1, forward strand.
CTCATTATGAGCAGCGGTGGCAACAGCGGCTCTCAGGCAAGCACATTAATTATTCAGGCAATGGCACTGGGAGAAGTTACCCTTGCAGATTGGTGGCGGGTTATGCGCCGTGAACTAATATCTGGTTTCATCCTCGGAGTTATCCTTGGCAGCATTGGTTTTTTTAGAATTATCATCTGGCAAAACCTACATATTTTCGATTATGGTATTTATTTTAATTTGGTAGCTGCGACCATTTTCTTTTCATTGATAGGCATTGTACTGTGGGGAAGTTTAATGGGGTCTATGCTGCCGCTTGTTCTTAAAAGATTAAAGCTCGATCCTGCAGCATCGTCTGCGCCGTTCGTTGCAACGCTGGTAGATGTTACGGGAATTGTTATTTATTTTTCGGTAGCGTATTTTTTCTTAAAAGGACTCCTTCTTTAGATGTGAGATGTGAGACACAAGATTAGATGAAGGTTATTCAAAGAATATTATAGCTTCAAAGTCGTATTTTACCACCATCATCCATCATCCAACCTTAAACCTTCAACTTTGAACTTTCTTTTACTCCCCAAACAAATAAGTTTCCAGCTCCTCCATCATTTTTAAACTTCCCACAAAAAACGGTGTGCGTTGGTGCAATTCTGTTGGCACGATATCTAGTATTCTCATTTTGCCGTTGGTGGCTTTTCCACCAGCTTTTTCTACAATGTAGGCAAAGGGGTTACATTCATACAACAACCTTAGTTTGCCACCGGGCTTATCTGTGGTGCTTGGGTACATAAATATACCGCCTCGTATAAGATTTCGGTGCACATCGCTCACCATACTGCCTATATAACGCTGTGTGTAAGGCCCTCCGGTTGATTTGTCTTTCTTTTGACAGGCTGTTATATATTCTTTTACTGGTTGCTCGTACCTAAAAAAGTTCCCGTGGTTTACAGAGTACATTTTACCAACCTCTGGGCATTTTATGTTGGGATGGCTCATGAGGTATTCACCAATTTGCCTATCAAGCGTAAAACCGTTTACACCCCTTTTGGTTGCATATACCAGCATGGTAGATGAACCAAAAACCACATAACCCGCAGCCACCTGCTTGTTGCCGGGTTGCAAAAAATCTGCTTTGGTTGCGGGCTTACCCAATACGCTCAACCGCCTGTAAATACTAAAAATAGTACCGATAGAAACGTTTACGTCAATGTTTGAGCTGCCATCCAATGGATCGAACAGACAAACATATTTTGATTTGTTACTTGTTTCATCATCAAAAACAACAATATCATCCATTTCCTCACTGCCAATACCTGCACAGCTTATGCCATGGCGCAGCACACCCATCAGCTGGTCGTTGGCAAATATATCCAGCTTTTTCACCTCTTCGCCCTGCACGTTTGTAGTGCCGTAATCGCCCAAAATATCTACCAAGCCGGCTTTGTTTACTTCTACATTTACTCTTTTACAGGCAAGACCAATATCTCTTAACAGTCCCGCCAATTCGCCTGTTGCCTGCGGAAAGGCACGCATTTCCTGAATCGTAAATTCATCTAGTGTGAGTATGTTTCTGTTTGTAGCCATAAAGTAGATTTTAGATTTTAGATTTTAGATTTTAGATATTAGACACAAGATATTGCACCCTATAAATTATTGCTGAAATATATTTTTTTGACAATAGATTTGCAATGTAAATATAATTTTAAAAGAAAAAGATATGCGCATTAAAAAGATGTTTGAAAAAGATGAATTATTCTGGAAGTAAGTTATCTAATATCTCAATACTAATATCTCAATACTAATATCTCAATACTAATTCATGAGGGTTTTTAAATTTGGTGGGGCTTCTATCAACAACATAGAGAGAATAAGAAATACCGGTAATATTATTAAGGAAAATGCTGGTAATAAACTTTTGGTGGTGGTATCTGCGATGGGCAAAACAACCAATGCTTTAGAAAAAATTGCAGAAGCTTATTTTGATAACCGAAAGGAAGATGCTTTGCTGTTATTTGAACAGGTGAAGAATAACCACCTTGAAGTAGTAAAATACCTACTCGTTCACAATTGGAAAAAAGCCGAAGACCAGTTAAAAGAATTTTTTACCGAGATAGAGTGGATGCTGCACGACAAGCCCGTGCGTAGTTATGATTATTATTATGACCAGATTGTTTGCTGCGGAGAATTATTCAGCACTTGTATTGTTGCCCACTACCTTGCTGAACAACAGGTAAAAACAACGTGGCTTGATGTTCGGGATATTTTTAGAACAGACAATAATTTTAGAGATGCAAGCGTAGATTTTATGTATACTGCCACCAAAATTACGGAAGCTGTATTGCCGCTTTTCAGCAACGTAGATGTATTGATGACGCAGGGTTTTATAGGATCTACTGATGAAAACGAGAGTACAACCCTTGGCCGGGAAGGAAGCGATTACTCCGCAGCCATTTTTGCAAATATCATGGAGGCCGAAAGCGTTACCATTTGGAAGGATGTGCCTGCTGTGATGAACGCTGACCCTAATAAATTTAAACACGCGGTAAACATTCCGTCGCTTAATTACACCGAGGTTATAGAAATGGCGTATTACGGAGCACAGGTAATTCACCCAAAAACGATAAAGCCTTTGCAGAACAAAGGAATACCATTATATGTAAAAAGCTTTTTAGATGCTTCCTTGCCTGGCACCATCATTAATGGGTATAAAACCGCAGGGCTTCCTCCTATTATTGTCTTAAAAAGCAACCAAGTGTTAATACATTTTCGCTCCAAAGATTTCTCGTTTATGGAAGGAAGAGCATTGGGGCAGTTGCACAAAATATTTAACACCGTGAAACTCCAGCCCAACCTTACGCAAAATACTGCTATATCTTTTGTATGCTGTTTTGATGGGCATACAGAAAAGACTGGACAGATAGCGGCAGATGCATCGTTGCTGTTTGATGTGGATGTAGAAAGGGATTTATCGTTGCTGACCATCCGCCATTACGATGCAGCAACTATTGCAAAACTAACCGATCATAAAAATATTATTCTGGAACAAAGAACACCTGAAACGATGCAGGCAGTTATAAGAGATTAGCAAAAAAATTAGCCGCAAAACCCAAGTTAATAATCTTCTGTTTTGCGGCTTTTCACTTATCTAGTCTTAACTAATTTACTACATATTCGCCTTTTCTGTTTACCATTATTACCGGTAATTCTTTTTTTGCTTCAAAAAAATCAAATACTTCTTTAATGTTGCTGTTAAACTGTTGTAGGTAATCATTGTCCTTCATAGAAGTTTCTAAAAAATCCATTGACTTTTTTACACTGTATTTTACAGGAAAAACATGCACCGGAATAAACTCCTGACCTTGGTTTCTCACATTGCTTGCTAAAAAGTACAACTCCTCAATTGGTGCATCAGTAATAGGAATACAACCTGTAGAAACGCAGTCGCCATGAATGTAAATAGCGCTGCCCGGTCTATTGGCATCGCTTAAAATTCTGTCTGATGCATTGGGATAATTAATGCCCAACGAAAGGTGATAATTACTATTGGGGTTAAACTCATTTATATAATAAAAACCTTCGGGCACCTGGTAATCTCCCTCTACCCTTTTTGGCCCCATAGAGCCGCTCTGTTGACAAACTTTGTATGTTTTAAATAATTTGTACCCTGCTTTTGAATTTGATTTTACCCAAATTTCCAGTTGTTTATCAAACTTAAATGAACGCAGGTACATTGATTGGGGAGGCCATGTGAGATTTTGTTTTTCAAATTGTCTTTTTAAAGAATCTTCCATTCTGCTATTGGCATCAGGAGATTCTAAAAAATATTTAGGACCTCCAGCCGATTGTGCTGATACACTTTTAGAAAATGAAGCTAAAATAAAAAAGAAACAGCCGAGATTAAACAACTTATTCTTCATATAATAAAAAGATGGTTTTTAATATAAATAGAAACAGCAAAATATCAAATTTATTTAATTAAGGGCATCTCTAAAAACCCTTTATTTTTTCTATAATTTTTTAAGTATTATTTTTTTTGATATTTTAAGTTTTGCTTTTTACGCTGCTATTCTATTTTTTAGTGTTTTTTTACTCGTTTTTTCA
>JBJXGJ010000130.1:0-51635 GCA_046153805.1 Ferruginibacter sp.
ATTGGCTGTCGCTTACATTGGTTGGATACTTTGTCATACTCATTGAGCTTGTGATAATTCACAATTAGTACGAATTGTTCCGCAATAGCAACAGTCTTTTTATACACTTATACACATAAGCTATTCAATTTATTCGTTTTTAGACAGATTCTAAGAAGTTTCCATCAAACATGTTATGCCCGCTAAATGGCTTTTTGATTGTATAAATTTTCTATTTTTTGCTTTTTGCTTTTTAATTTGAGCATAAGATACCGAGAGGAAAAATGTGTTATTTTTTTTCTGATAATTTATTGAATGTTTATGGCTAACTGTTTGCTGCGCTACTGCACCACTTTATTTGCACAACTGCTGCTGGCAAATGCTTCCGGCTTGGCTTTAAATGCAAAACCCATTCCCTGTATGTAACCCATGGCTTCTTTTAATGCATCGTTGCTTTTAAAGCTCGGGTTTGTATTTATATCTGCATGCACTTCCATATCTACTCCATACATAGTAAAAATATTACACAATGCATAGGCTATATCAATACTTTTTGCCACTTCTAACAACATCCTTTCTTTAATGCTCATTTTCTGCCTTGTTACTTCGTTGTGTATGTACATAAAACCACCCTTCCCTTTTCTTACGAATACAATTACAGTTGCAAACTCCGTTTCTTTACCGCGGGCATTTTTATCAGTAAACGCTTTTACCTGGCTATCAGTGCCAATACAAACTTTTAGCTCATTGCCATGTTCTTTTTCTCTGAGTACGGTCTGTCTTACTTCATCTTCAATCGAACCTTCTATCAACTGACCGCTCAATTTTCTCCATTTGAATTGCTGTTCCATTTGATTTAGTTTTTAATTTGTATTCGTTCAGTAATATAATTCATTTAAATTGGGTTATAGCTTCATAACCATTTCTTAATACAGGTTTCCACAATATTATTCCCAATGTGGACAAAATTGTGCTGCCTATTGCAGGAGAACCTATGCTACCGCGGCTTCAACACAGCACTCTAACATTGACTTATTTGCTTTTTTAAATCACTTAAAGTTGAAAAATCGAGTTTTTTAAAGACGTGCCCCTGTCGCATCGCCCAGCGAACGCTCTCATTCCTCCTCCTGCTTAATATGTTTCCATTTATTCATTCTTTACCAGCCCTCTCATAAACCTGCACACCGGCAATACAACAATTAAAAATGGCATCTTCCTATTTTTTCCCCACAAAAAAGCCCAATCGCTTTTATAAATTACGATTGGGCTTTGCTGAAAAAAATGAATTATCTATTCCATTTTCTTTAATGCAGACAATTGTGTTTTATCTCCATTATGTAAATCATAGCTAGTAAAAATAAATGTTGGTATCCGCATAAATGTTTCCGCATTTGCAGCACGCAGAAAAATATTAACTTTATTTATTTATTGTTTGTTATGTTGAAGCGATTTCATTTTTTGTCTTTAATTAATAATCATGTTTAAAATATTTTTAAATTTCAAGTTGCCATTCATTGAAATAAAGAACCCCGCAGTTGTAGGCGGGGCTTGTGTCATATCGAATTAGCTTTCATACTATTCATCAGCATAACATGCCACGCAATTATTATAATCCATCTCTGAACTAAAACAATTAACTGGTTTAATATGTAGTGTTATGCGTAACATGTTTTATCTTTTATTAAAATTTGTTTTCGCTGCAAAGATGAATTTATTTTTTTGAACCCCCCAAATAAATTTCTAAAAAATATTTCTATTATCAAAAATTTAGGATGATTTTGTACAATATTTTTATTCTATCTTTTCTAAAATACCTCGCAAAATTATGATGACTTCTTTATCCAATTATTTTATCAATCATCATCATCTTTTTTATTTTCCAGTTGTAAAAATGCTGCTCTTTTAGGCCCAGGAAAAGGAATTTTTTCTCCCTTTATTGCTACCCAAATAATTTCATTCATTTCCAGATCTGGCACTGCATCTACCTCGGCAAAATTAAATTCTTCAGATTTTTTTTGCCATTTATTTACTGCAACATTCTTGTCGTTTAAATCAATATTACTTTTTACTGCAGTATAATTTGATGCAGCAGCTTTATCATTAAAGCAGCGCCACATGGGCATTGCAGCCGCATCGTATTGTGTCATTGGTGGCATGCCCAAAATTAATTCTATCGTTCTCAACATAGATGATGTGGAGTACATCGTATGATCTACAAAATTTCTTTTTACAAATCCGCCTGCTACATATGCCGGGCTTCTATGTGCATCCACATGGTCAGCACCATTCTGTGCATCATCTTCTAAAATAAAAACAACAGTCTCATTCCAAATAGGCGATTTTCTCAAATACTCAATAAACATTCCAACTGCCAAATCATTATCTGCTACATGTGCGTTTGGTGTGGGTCTTCCCTTTCGCAAACCTTCTGTATGGTCGTTGCCAAACCTTACAGTATTTAATTGCGGTACGGCATTTATGGCTATCAAAGAATCAAAGTCTCTTTTCCATTGTGCAAAACGGGTAGTGTCTTTTACAGTCATATTGTAACCTGCATAATCATTGCACATATTATTTTTAAGCGACGGAATATTTGGTTTTCCATCGTCTGCAAATTCGCCGTAAGTTCTATAACTCACATTATTTCTTTTGCAATGGTCCCAAATAAAACCAGCTTTGTTGTTAGCGATCGCACGGTTACCCTCAGCATCATACCTGCCACCACGGCCACCATAATTTGTTGGCCACGTCTTTTCTAAGTAGTCAGTTGAATAGGCTCCCATACTCCAGTTGTGTCCATCTGCGCTTACTTCCGCATCCACATAAAAATTATCTAGCAGCACAAATTCATCGGCTAAATGGTGTTGGTTTGGCGTTACGTTTCTTCCGAATAATACAAGACTTGTATCGCCATTTCCTTTTGGCATATCGCCTAATACCTGGTCGTAGGTTCTGTTTTCTTTTATTACATAAAATACATGTTTTATCGGCGACTTATCACCCACCTGTTGTGGTATCGGATTACCTTTTAACCCATCAGCAATTGTTTCGTTTAATTTATTATAAGGCGTATTGGCATAAACAGTTTTTGAAAATTCATTAAGCTGTTGCGGTGTAGGCGTAGTAATAATGCTGAGTGTACCTTTAAATAAACCAGCAATGTATTGTACTCCTATCGGCTTTGCTGTATCGCCTCGTTGGTATATTACTGCTTCCCTACTTCGATATGGATTTGGCCCATAAGGATTTGCCATAGGGAAAAAACCTTTGCCATTAGCTACAAGAATTTTACTACCAATTACTTTTACATTTGTTGGGTACCAGCCCACGGGTATAAATCCTTTGCTTTTACTAGCCGCTTTTTTGCTCACATCAAATACGGATAAACAGTTATTATCTGCGTTAGCAATATAGAGCGTTTTTTCATCTTCACTCAACGCTAAACCATTGGTAGTACTGCCGCTTGGTGCATCGGGGTAAAGTGCAGCATTTAAAGTTTCTATTACTTTTTTTGGTAACAGGTCAATAATCGAAACACTGTTATCATTCGCATTTGCAACAAAAAGCAGGGTTTCCTTTTTATTAAAAATAATCTCGTTTGGGTTATCACCAACATTTATCGGCTGCGCAAATGTTTTTGATTTTGTATCAAACAATAAAATTTTATCAGCCCCCCAGCAACTGATGTAAAGTGTTGTTTTATCCTTCGAAAGCAAACAGGTGTAAGCTTCAGCTTCTAGTTTTATTTTTGGTAAAACTTCTTTTGTCTTTAAATTTATTATGTAAAGGGAATTGTTTTCTTTGGTAACGACGTACATTATCTGCGCTTCATCATCTATCTCAATACCTGCAGGGGATATCACATCTTTCATTTTTTTGCCAAGTATAAAGCTATCAGCCAACAGCAATCTATTATTTACAATGTTGTATTGGAGTATCCAGTTATCATTGCCGCCACTTGCATAAAGCCTTTTTTCATCTGCCGAAAATTTTAAACCATACCACGATTTTGCAATAACCACACTATCCAATTGCTTCTCTGTTTTTGACTCGAATAACTGTATGCTCTGCGTACTTTGGCCATTATTGGTAACAGCAAAATATTTTTTGGTTTTACTTACTGCAATGTTTAATGGCAAATCGCCGAGGGGCAAACTTTTACCTGCCGGCGATAGACTCCATCCATTTGGCAGTGTAATTTTTTGCCTAACTGGCTGTTCTTTACCCTGAGCAAATACAAAAATTGGCATGGCGCAGGTTAGAATAAGAAATATTTTTTTCACAGATTATTTTTAGCAAACAAGTTACGAATAGCCGTTTAAAAATTTTCGGCGGTAATTTTTGATAATGAAGAATTATATTAAGAAAGCAGTATTTCCTTCAGTATTGCATTAACTTCCTCTGCCTGTGTTATAATCATTAAGTGGGCACCATTTTCTATAACTGAGGATGTTCGTATATTTTTGAAAGGTAAAATTCTGTCTTTCTTACCGTGTATATGCACAACATTTTTATAAACTGTAGTGTTTTGCCAATGCAAGATTTTGTCGATAGCCCATTTTAAAAAAACAATATCTGTTTCTCGCATCATGCTATCAAGCATTTTTTTGTCATCTAGCGTTCTGTTACTAAAAGCCCAGTTGGAAAATACATTTGCCCTCAATAAAAAAAATGAAGGAATAATTTTTTGTAAATTTATTTTACCCACAGCCCGGTAAAATGGAGGTAATTCATGTCTTGTTTTTGCAGAAGAAATTAAAATTATTTTTTCTGTTGTGATGTGTTTCGCTACTTCCATCGCCATCATGCCGCCAAACGAAAGCCCAACAAGAATTGGGTTTTTGTGTACTATTTTTTTTGTAAGCCTCAATGAATAGTTTTCTATTGATTCATTCTTTTCAGGCAGCACCCACTTTAAAAACACTACATTATTGTTAGCAAAATCTGTTTTATAAAAAACCCGTTCGTCTGCGCCCAAGCCACTTATTACATAAATATTCTTCATTAGTTGCTTTGCAAAAGTTTATTCCGTCTCCATTTTTTTACTATAGGCTTTTAAAAAAATGGCCCCGAGGTTTTTGTAAGGTGGTATATAATCATCCCAGCTTTCTTTCACGTTTTTATTTGGGTCTCTCAAAAAAACCGCAGAAAGATATTGCCACATTTTTGGCCACGATAAATTATCGCCAGAGGCAAATTTTTCGTTGATATAAGTAAGTATCGGTCTATTTATATCACCTGTTCCTATCTCTTTTGTCGAAATAATATGAGCCTCTGGGTTGATTTCTAAAATTTCATTCAAATTTTGATAGCCTCCGCAGGAACCAAGTACAACAATTTTTGCATCTCCGGGCATTCTGGTCATTGTACGATCCAGCCAGTAACTATGGCCACGATGCACTATTACTGAAGGTTTCATGTTATTCTCTTCCAAGTATTTGCCGAGGTGAATCTGTGCTGAGTCATCTAAATTCGCATCATTGTCAAGTGGCTTATTTGCAAACACAATCACATTTCCTTTTATAGAAGCTGCTTTCATCCACTCTTTAGTTTCAGTAACATTCCAGTCTTTGGCAGAAAATGAATTTTTAAATGGCGGGTAAAACATTTTACCATCTTTATCTCCATAAAAAAATACCTGCTCTACAATATTCGCCTGCGCATCTCTTATGTATTTATTACCAACTTCATAAATTGGCGGTATACCTATTTGTGCAGAAAGATCAACGGAATTATCATCTAAGGAAAGGAAAATAGTTTTCAACAATCCATAAATCACTTTTGCCTTTGTGTTGTTTGTTTGTATAGCAACATTTTCATTGTCAGTTACATTTTGCAACATTGTCTGCTGCAGTTTTTTGTTTGAAATGCTGCTGTAGGAATCTGCAACATCAACAGCATCTTCCAGGTTATTATCCAGTTGCGATACAAATGCTTTCATTAATATTTCAGATCGTTCTAATGGCATTGTTTTTAAAAATGTATCGAGTTGGTTGTAATTGGCAGCCATTTTTATAAACTTTCTAAACTGGTTAAAGTTTACTGATACAAGTAGTGAATCGCCTTTTGGTTTTTGCCCCATTACTTGTAACAGTCGGTTAAAACTGTGTTTGTAACTGCTTGTATAAATATCGTTCTCACCCATCACCATCATATAATAAATATCTGCTGCGGCAAGTGGCTGTATGGCACGCATTCTTACAGCAAGGTTATTTTCTTCGTGTAAATTATTTATGGGCGAAATAAAATGTTGCAACGCTTTGTTGTGAAGTGTTTTTAAAAGCCCGTTTGGACCATAATAAGCAATCGCAGTATCAAAAAAAGGCTTTGCCATGCGTTTAGAATAAGCGGTAGCGGTACTTACTAAAAGTTTGTAATATGCAATACTGTCATAACCCGTATCACCATCGCCAACGTATTTTTTTATGCTGTCTATACTTTGTCTTTCAGATAGTAAGTCATCTAAAAAAGGGAAATAAAATAATGCATTTTCTGTTTTGCTCAATGCGGCAACTTGCATTACCATTTTGTTGCGGTTGCGGTGTATAAGTTTACCTACGATTGATGCGTCTGACTGGGCATAATTGTAAAACTGCACCGGATCAAGTTTACAGGCAACAATCACCAAACTATCAGCAAAATCTTCGTTTGCATAAGGCGCAATGGTCTGCAGTATTTTATCAGGATGCAGGTTTACATATTTCACATAAACAATGGCATTCGCCCGATCTTGTTCTGCATCTTCTGCAAATATTCTGGTAACAATTTTTGCTATTCCGTAGGTTGTCGTTTCTAAAATAGGCAGTATTGTTTTACCATCCACTTTGGCTTTCATCGCCTCTTCAAAAACGGTTAAAAGCAGCGGCAAATCAGTCATTTTTACGTCGCCCTCTTTTCTAGCAATTCTAAAATAAGTAAGCACTTCGGTAATACTTCTAAGAAAACGCACTTTATCGTTGTTGGTAGGGAGCTGTATGTCGTTGGCTTCAATAAACTGCCTTAGTTCATTTGGCTTTCTGTATAGTGCATCTGTAACCTGGTTATTAATGTTTTCATCGTTACTCGCCTTTAGCAAACCATCAAATTTACCGTCCATTTTATCCACACTTATTTGCTCATTGCGTATATCATCATGCCTGCTCTTTCTACCAATGGGTATATTGGTCGTATCAGAAAACGCAGTGGCATCAAAAAACGCAGTAGCAAAAAACGAAAAAAGTAAAATAGCCTTCATATATGAGTATTCGTTTGCAAATATGGTGCAAATTTTTTGGGGGACAATTGTAAGACCGCCATATTGTAAAAACTGCTGCACTCCCTTAACAATTTGATAACGTTATAACGCTCATTTAACTAAGCTATGGCATATAAGAAAGTTTACTTTTGCGTAACTTTTAACTTATGAATATCCTAAAGAAAATTCTTATTGCAGATGACGAGCCAGATATTTTAGAAATTCTGTCGTTTAATTTAAGTGCGGAAGGATATGAAGTGATTACTGCCAAAAATGGTGATGAGGCATTGGATAAAGCCAAGGAACACATGCCTGATCTTATTATTTTGGACGTGATGATGCCGGGCAAAAACGGAATCGACGTTTGTAATATATTACGGTCACAACCTGTGTTTAACCCAACTCTTATTATCTTTTTAACGGCGATGGCAGATGAAAGTGCGGAAATAAAAGGGCTGGAAACAGGCGCTGATGATTATATTACCAAACCGGTGAGTCCCAAAATACTTGCCAGCAAAGTAAACGCACTTTTTCGCAGGCTTTCGCAGGAAGGGCCCACCACCATTAAAGTGGGTGATTTTGAAATAGACAGAGAAAAATACCTGGTAAAATTAAATGGTGTTGAAATTGTGCTTGCAAGAAAGGAATTTGAACTGGTTGCGCTTTTGGCATCTAAACCAGGCAAGGTTTTTTTACGCAATGAAATTTTAAACAGGATATGGGGCACAGATGTAATTGTGGGCGATAGAACAATTGATGTGCACATTAGAAAAATACGACAAAAACTAGGCGTTGATTGTATATCTACTGTAAAAGGTGTTGGTTACAAATTTGAAATATAGAGAACAGTTGGCAGATAGCAGATAGCAGTTGGCAAAGCGTAAAATAGCACGCCAGACACTTTTGAACTGCACACCGCTAATCGCCAACCGCACACTGCAAACGAATTTTCCTATCTTGTGGCTAAAGTCTTGTGTCTAATATCTAATTTTCCATGCTTTCTAAAAGACATTTATCGCCTCAGCAATTATCTTTACTCACCTCGGCTATTTTATCAATTCCCATAAGTCTAGCTATTCTTATTTTTGAGCCGGTATGGTGGATAGCACCGCTATCGTTCGTTATTATTTTTGCCGGTAGTTATGGGCTCATATTATTTACACTTCAAACGTTTATTTACCGCAAAATAAAATTAATTTATAAACTCATTTACCAAACAAAAGCTACAAAGCGGGAAGAGTTTTATTATAAAAATATTTTACCGCAAAAAGGGATAGATGAGGTAAGAGAAGATGTGGAAGCATGGGCACAGCAAAGAAAAAAAGAAATAGAAACCCTTCAGCAAAATGAAACTTTTCGCAAAGAGTTTTTACAAAACCTTAGCCACGAATTAAAGACACCCATATTTGCCATACAAGGCTACGTACACACGCTTATGGGGGGCGCATTGCACAATAATCAGGTAAATGAAAAATTTCTAGCAAGTGCGTCCCGCAATATTGACCGGCTGGTAAATCTTTTGAGTGACCTTGATGAAATATCGAGCCTTGAAGTAGGTGAGATGAAACTAAACCACCAGTTTTTTGTGGTTCAGGATCTTATAAAGGAAGTGTTCGATTCGCTGCAACTAAAAGCAGTAGAAAAAGGAATAAGCTGCCGTATTAAAAAAGGATGCGAATTTCCTTTAGGTGTGTTGGCTGATAAGGAAAAGATAAGGCAGGTTTTTATAAATTTTACTGAAAATGCGATTAAATACGGAAAGGAAAATGGCCATGTAGAAGCGAGTTTTTACAACGTTGATGGCAAAAATGTTTTAATAGAAATAAGCGATGACGGTTATGGAATTGCCGAAGAACATCTATCCAGAATTTTTGAACGATTTTACAGAACCGATCTTGCTCGCAGCAGGAAAGCAGGTGGCAGTGGGCTTGGGCTTGCCATCTGCAAGCACATTGTAGAAGCACACATGGAAACAATACATGTACGAAGCAAAGTTGATGTGGGCAGTAGTTTTGGTTTTACATTGCCGGCTAAAAAGGAATAGGTAATTTTAAATTTCTAAATTTCTAAAAATTTTTATGGCGTAACTATTGTTTAGAAGGAGTATATACAAATGCAATTTCATAAGCACTGTTATAAAGTTCCGGCATTAATTGCCCAATAGATAAATTTATTTTTTGAGGTGTTGGCTCACAAACTGAGTACTTTTTTCCGTTGTAATTTATAGCAAAACCTATAGGTTTTTCAAAAGCTATTGCTACCGCTACATGAGAAGGAAAAACCAATATTATCATTGGTAAATCATACAATTCTTTAACAAGGTAATAAAACAATGCAGCCCTGTCATCGCAATCGCTATACCTGTTCATTAGGGTTAGTTCAGGGCTCAGTCTTTTTTCAACACCAAAATTATTTTGATCTGTTTCAAACATAAAAGCATTTCGGGTAAAATGCATTAGGTAATCTATACCTTCAAGCTTTGTCATTTTTGCCAGCGCTTTTTTTAGCTGCGGTATAAGAGATGCATAAGCAGGTTTGCTAAGCGGAATATTAAAATAAGATTCAAAATCTACAGTAGGGTAATTGTTAAAAGCTATCCCTGTATTATAATCCAGTGTCACATTATATTTTCTTTTTTTGTTTTTATATAAAAAAACGAGTTCCTTGTTGGCTTCTCCAGATTCTTTAAAATCAGGAATTTTATTAATTCTGTAAGAAAAAACATTCGTTGCTTTAATAATGTCTATATCAACTTCCTTAAGTTCATCTTTCTCAAAATCTATTTTGTCAAAATCGTGGCTGTTTAAACAAACATATTGTTTGTCATCAATTTTAAAAAGTGGAATATCATAAATATTATCGTTACTCTGCACGTAAAACAATAATTTGTTCTGTACAAAAGCTAGTTTTGCATCATACCCACATTGCACTAGTAAGTACCATTTGTACAGCGTGTAGTTGTTGTAGTTGAAAGATTTGGGACTAATAACTTGCGCAACCCTTCTTACTAGCTGGTAAAATAACCAGTCATCCAAATGGTTTTCAATTTTGTATTTTGAAATAGTATTTATTACAGCAGTATAATCCTGCTTGCTTATTGTTTGATAAAAAGTACGGATCATATTAACATCCACATCTTCAGTAGTGCTCACCAGAGCCGGCTTAGCAAACGCAATTGTATCTCCAAAATAAACTACATAGCTCTTTAATTTGGTATCACCCTGCTGCTGTGCAGTTCCATTCATACCGGCAAGTACAAGTAAAAAAAATAATATCGTGTAGCAAGCTTTCATTGTTAACCACTTTAAAGTTAACAAATAGTAACAATTTAATAATATTAAATTTTTGGTAAATAGAAAACTATAGATTTTACTCTTTTGCTTGTTTGGAAAGTTTTTTAAGCTCCGCAAACGATTGTTTAGAATTTGGTAAGAGCTCAGAATAATAAAATAGTCCGTTTTTAATAAAAAACATAAAGGAGCACTCGCCGCCAAAATCAGAAAAATAGAGTGTCTGAAAAATCTCTCCTTTAAAAAAGCACCAAACTTTGCCTTGGCTCCTGCACTTTCTTACTTTTTCTAACCGTTCTGTTGGCAAATTGATCTGTGCTTTTATTGTATTGATATCGGTTATTTTGGTAGTGGAATATTGTGTATAATACCTTGTGTATCTAAGAGAATCTTTTCCTAATGGGTCCTTATAAAAAACATACACCATACTATCTACATTATTTAATCTTTCATCTAGCATCAAAATGGTAGTATTTGCTGTATAATTATCTACTACACTCATAGGTGTGGTTGTAGGATAAATTTCTGTTGTTTTCCGTTGATTACACGCATATAGAGATGCTGTAGCTAATAATAGATAGGTGATATATTTCATAAAAATGGCATAAAAAAACCGCTTACAAAACTAAGCGGCTTTTACAATATTGTTATTTATAATTATTAATAAACATTTGTCTTTGGAGTGAAGCTTGTCCATCCCTGCAACCAGTTTGTTGTACCTATTGCACCTACATAGGTTGTAGTAGTAAAACCTGTTAGACCAAAAAAACTTGCAGCATCTGCTGCAGTTGCAGGACTACCCGCCTTTGGAGTAAAGTTTGGAGCATTAAGGTTAAACGGATTCTCTAACATAATGTCAGTTGCAGTTGTGTATGTTTTACAACTATCAACTCCTTCCGCTTTTGCTCTTACCGTAGCTGCAGTTATTAATGCTGTTGAATTTACTCTATATGGCTCAACTACTGCGTGTACAAGGTTATGACGGAATCTTGAGATATTGTCTATATATGATTGTGCTGTAGCATCACTTTCAAATTGAAAACCAGCTTTCTGATAACCCATTAGAATTGAATTACGCAATACAAATTGAGTTGAACGTCTCCAACGAGTATTAAAGTTATGGTTACCTAAAACACCCACTGCGTTATTAGGACCACAAAATGTAAAGTTGCTCAGTTGTGGCCTTGTAAAAGGTGTTGCCAAAGTTCCTGTACCATCGTTATCACACTCAATGCCATTACCAGCATCACCACCGTCAATAAACAATGGATCACGCAATGAGATTCCAAATTGAAGACGACCAATAAATCCAAAATCAAAATCAAAATCATCATCCGCCGTGGCGAAAGCTATTAAGTTTTTTGGGTTTACTGTACCACCAAAAAATTCATATGCATCATCATTGCCATAAGAAACCTGAATGTTCTCTAATATGGTACCGCTTCCTACACCACCGCAAGTAAGACCATTTATTTCAGAGTTAGGATCGGCAGCAATTCCTGCAAACTCTATTCGAACGTAACGTAAAATCCCACTATTATCTGCAACTACACCTCCACCATATCTACTGTTAATGCCACCTTCAATAGTAGGCTCCGTAGCCCTGTTTGTAGGTGCATTACCCAATAGCACTATACCACCCCAATCGCCAGGCGCTCTTGTAGATGGAGATTTGCCTGTAGTAAAGATAATTGGCTCAGCTGCGGTTCCATCAGCAAATAAGCGGCTGTTTCTTTCAACTATTAAAGCTCCTTTTTGGATACTATCACTTACTATAACTGAACCCGGCGCAAAGGTTAGGGTACCCCTGTTAGTTACAAATACATATCCTTTTAATGTATATCTTCCTTTTGGTAAAACAACTACCTCTTCAATATTACCAATTAGGGTTTTGCTGGCAATAATTCTTTCTTGCAGGGTACCAGTGCTGGTGCTGGAGCCACCATTATTAATTACAGAATCATCTACATTTACTTTAACGCAACTCGTCATTAAAATAGCTGAGAGTGATAATAAACCAATTAGTTTTTTCATGTTGTTTATTTTTATTTGTGCTTTTTATATTTAAATTAAAATGTGTAGCTGAAACCTACTGTAATGGTAGTACCCGGTTTGTATCTTGAGAAATACCTATCATTGGTTTTATTAAAACTAGTTTTAGTATCCCTATTTTCGTATGTTGCGATCTCTTGGTTAAGTAAATCCCCAACGGTTAATTTTACTTCGCCGTTATTTTTTAATATTTTTTGACTTATCTGTAAATCAATGAGGTCTCTTGGTTTTTCAAAAAAATTATCGATGGTTTCATTTCCTACCAATGTCAACCTCTGTCCTATCCTATTGTAGAGTAGTGATATATTAGTTCCTTTTGCTCCATCATATTGAAAACCGGCATTTATTAAATACGGTGATTGACCTTGCAGTGGACGATTAACAGGTGGATTTTTTTCTCCCGTAGTTGGATTAGTACCGCCTAGCGTAACCTTTGAAAGTATAAAAGATGCATTAGCATTGAAATACAAATTTCTCAACCAACCACCTTCTTTTCCACCATTTAAAAAAGACAAACTTTTTCTAATTTCTCCTTCTATACCAAAAAGATTTGCTTTGCTTGCATTGGTAAATCGGTACAATCTATTACTTCCGTTACTTGCTTCGTTTAGCACTAGTTCTATCGGATCTGTAAAACTTTTATAAAAAGCTCCTAATGACATTACTTCGCCTGCTTTTGGGTAAAACTCATAACGGATATCGTAATTATTTATACTACCTCTCTTAAGAGTATCATTACCTTCAGTAGAGGCTAGTTGCTCAAAATCAAAGAATCTAAATGGTGCTATTTCTCTAAACTCAGGTCTAGCAACTGTTCTGGATGCTGCAAGTCTGATATTAGTTTGCTTATTTGGACTAATGGTTAAGTTGACAGATGGCAAGATATCAAGCTTTTTAGAGTCAACTAATTGAGCCTTTTCCGTTCCTCTCTCATTTGATTTTAAAAACTGCTCAAAGTACTCAGCCCTAGCGCCCCAAACTAATCTCACTTTTTCTGCGAGCTTGTTATCAAACATTGCATAACCCGCGCTTAGTGCTGATACTCCATAATATTTATCCGACGGTTGTTGCAAATCTGTTGTGAATCTAAACCCATCCGTTCTAAAATTTTCACTATTAAATATTTGATTAAAAGGCAGGCTAAGCAGACTTAAATTGGTAGGTTCTTTAAGGCCTAAAATAACAGCTCTAAAATCCCTTAATCTTACGGTAGCTGCACCTCCTACTTTTAAAATTTGCTTAAATTTACCTACCTGAAAAGGCAAGGTTGCAGAAGCATTGTAGCCATAAGACTTATCAGTTAGGTTGCTAAAAAACCTGTTGGTATTGTTACCTCTTACATTTAAACTAAATGCATCGTTGGTTGAGATCAGTCTAGTATAAGTTTGAACCCTTAAATCAGGTTGCGATTTATCATTCAAAGAAAAGTTTAGATTCCAGTTTAATTTTATGTTTTTAAAATTAAGACCGTGCGATCCTTCCAATTGCGCCGCGTATAAACTCCTTTGGTTTAGTACAGATGATTTTAGCCTAATATCTTGATTGATGTTGTTACTGTTACCGGTTCTGTTATAATAATTATCTTCTAGAAGTTGATTGAATAAATTCTTAAATGCTATTTTACTCTTTTTGTAAGTCCAAGCAAAGTTTGCAATTGCACCTGCATTTACGCTATATTTATTTTGCGCATCTACATAATCAAAATCTGTTTGTCCTGTAGATCCTGACTGAAAAAATGTTTTACTTGCATCGAAAAGCAATTTGGATTGTCTATAAGTAAGGCCTAATATAGAACCAAATGCACTTCCGTTCTTAAACTTTTTTACATTAGCAACTGTAAGGTTGTATTGTTGTATGGGTCCTGCTTTGGAATTTACTTCATCGTAGGCTCTGTCATTAAACGACTTTGAAATAGCTAACTGGTCATTGGCTGAAAGCCTATCATAGTCTTGAAACTTAGTGGGATAAGAACCTGGTAAATCTCTTCCCTTACTAAAACCAAAAGATTCTGAACTAGCTCTATCATTGCTTACAAAATCTTTAAAAACAGATTGTGTATTAAATCCTAAACTAACACCAACTGTAATTGAATTCTTGGCAGGAATATCTTTTGTTTGTATTTGGATAATTCCGCCCGCAAATTCACCGGTGATATCAGGCGTAGCAGTTTTATTAATAATAATATTATCAATAAGGGTAGATGGAATAACATCAAATGAAAAGGCTTTTTTATCAGGCTCACTACTTGGTAATGCCGCACCATTTATAAATGCAGCATTGTATCTGTCACTTAACCCCCGCACAATTACAAACTTATTATCTTGTATAGATGTACCACTTACTCTGCGTAAAACTTCACCTGTATTTTTATCCGGTGTGCGTCTTATAAAATCAGCTCCTAGCCCGCTTGATAAAGCCGTATTGTTTTTTTGAAAACTTAAAAGAGAAGCAGCAGTTTCTTTTCTGGCAGTACTAGGGGCACGTACCACTACCGATTCCTCTGTTTTTTCCCGCTGTGTAAGTGCGAGATCTTGTACAGTTACCTGGCCATTTATAATTTCAATATCATCAATTTGTTGGGTAACGCCATTATAAGTAAATACAAGAGTAACCTTTTGTGTACCATCGGTTGCAATTGTATACCTTCCTTCTACATCCGTTGCAGAACCTTGTTTAGTAGCCTTATTCAAAACACTTACTCCTGTTAGTGGCTGTCCTGTTTTTGCATCAGTTACTTTACCCTCTATTTTTCCTTTTTGTGCAAAAGAAATTACTGAAAAACCAAGTGAAATTATAAAAAGTAGTACTGACTTCATGCCGTTCTTATTTGAAGCGCAAAGAGAACAATTGAATGTTATGTAAATATGAAGTTAATGTTAATAAAATGTTACGCAATTTTATTTTGTGCCTCTAATATTGAGTTAACATATTATAACGGTAATGATTGCCGGCTCCTATTAAACTTCGACGTACCATTTTTTCTTTAACCAAAAAGCAACTTTTACTAGTAATATTAAAGCGGGAACTTCCACCAATGGACCTATTACACCTGCAAACGCCTGCCCGCTGTTTATGCCAAAAATACCAATAGATACCGCAATGGCCAGTTCAAAATTATTACCTGTAGCGGTAAATGCAATGGCGGTATTTTTTGAATAATCTGCTCCCATTTTTTTGCCAATAAAAAAACTTACAAGAAACATGAGCGCAAAATATATTACAAGTGGAATTGCAATTCTCAATACATCAAAAGGTATGGCTACAATTAACTTCCCTTTTAAACTAAACATAATGAGAATGGTAAAAAGCAAAGCAATAAGTGTAACAGGAGATATGGCTGGAATATATTTATTGTTGAACCAATCTAAGCCTTTCCACTTTATTAGCAGAAAACGACTTACAATACCCGCAAAAAAAGGAATACCTAAATAGATTAAAACGCTTTCTGCAATTTGACCGATAGTAATGTTTACCTCCATACTTTTAACACCAAAATATGGCGGTAATACAGTTATAAATAGCCATGCGTAAACACTATAAAATAGTATTTGAAAAATACTATTGAGTGCAACCAAACCTGCTGCGTATTCTCTGTTTCCCTCGGCCAATTCGTTCCAAACTATTACCATGGCTATGCAACGTGCAATGCCAATTAAGATTAAGCCCATCATATATTCGGGCTGATTATGAAAAAATATGATTGCCAAAAAAAACATCAACGTGGGGCCAATAATCCAATTGAGCAACAACGAAACGCTTAATATCTTTGTGTTCTTAAATACTTCTCCCATTTTTTCATATCTCACTTTTGCCAATGGTGGATACATCATTAATATTAAGCCAATGGCTAAAGGAATATTTGTAGTGCCGCTGGCAAATGAATTAATGAAAGACGAGGAGTTTGGAAAAAAATAGCCAATGCCAACGCCGACAAACATGGCAAGAAAAATCCAAAGCGTAAGAAAGCGATCAAGAAAACTTAGTTTTTTTCTTTGTACTGGGTTACAATTGTTAGCCAACATAAGTGTTTAGGATTGTTGTGAATTTTTCATGCCGTTATAAAATTATTTATAGTCCATTTCTTAAACTGTGTGCAAATTTATTTGGCAGAGGGCTTTCCTCAATTGCTATCGCTGCTCGTTCTATGTCGTAGTTAAAACGGATAAACTCCACTTTGATGCTGTGTTCGTCAAAGACTGAACTGTTGTAATTTATTGTAAGCATTACATAACCACCTTGTGGGTTTCCATCTTTCGGCTTGCCTACCGAGCCAATATTTATTGCGTGCCGAAAATGATTTTGTCCATCAACACCTGAATTTAGGACGCGGTGATAAGGTTTGTGCGTATGCCCAAAGCACATAATGTCTGCATCCTGCATAATGCGTAGCATACTTTTTTCTTCTCTGTCTTCAAAAAGGTACTCGTTTATTTTTCTTGGACTGCCATGCACCAACAGCAAATTCAATTTGTCGTCGTTTAATTGATATTCAACCTTTATGTGTGCCGGAAGTGAACGCAAATATTCTCTTTGTTCATCCTTCATTATTGAGTTGGTGAAAGCAATTGAAATTTTGCCATTGTCTTTTTCCTCATCTGTTTTGTAAGCACAACCACAATCGTTACTCAAGCGTCCAATACCAAAATCATAGTTTCCGGCAATGGTTGGAACTTTTCGGGTTTTGATTTCGTTTACCACTTCGTTAGCCCAAATGTTGTAGCCAACCAAATCGCCTAGGCAATAAATAGCGTCGGGGTTTCGGCCGTCAACATCTTTAAAAAATGCTTCTAAAGCCGGAAGGTTTGCATGGATATCGCTGAATAAAGCAATTTTCATTGTATAAATATTTTAATGATTAGCAACACCCACCACCCGGCGTGCAGCTACTTTCTGTGGTTGCTAGTAATGTGTTTAATTGAACATTTTGCTTTGCGGGAGGAATGCCACACGCATCGCTTGCCAAACATGCTGTCTTTTTTGGGACAAGTACGAAGTCGTGTCCATCAAAATGCAAATCATATTTACCGATGGTTTCTTGTTGATATTCTACCTCAATATCTAGATCGCCGATGCCCAATTTTTTTTCTGATAAGGCAATAATATCCGATAATTTTTGCGGTTTTAACCGATGTTCAAAATCATTGGCATCCCATAATTGAAAGTTTACAACTTTCTCTAAACGTTCTACACCGCCGCAATCAATAAAATGTTTTGTTACAAGCCCAACCTCTGTTACGTGAAAATGTTCGGGAACAAAACCCCCATTTGGCAACTTAAAATTCACCGCTTCGGCTGCTGCTAGGTGTTTTTTAATTTCTGATAATTTCATAAAATATTTTTTAAGTGTTTAACAGCAATTTGATTTTTTTGTTTGAAGCCCTTTTATTATTCCGGCAAAATAAGTTTGTAATTTTTGTAGCCCAGTTTCATCTATACAGTAACAGATTGAATTCCCTTCTATATCCCCCTTTATAAGACCAGCGTTTTTTAATTCTTTTAAATGCTGCGATACAGTTGGCTGTGCCAATGGCAATTCATTTACAATATCACCACAAATACAGGTGTTAACTTTTAATAAATATTCAAAAATGGCAATCCTTGCCGGATGCCCCAAAGCTTTGGTCATTGTTGCAATTGCATTTTGCTTATCAGTAAAATGACCAGTTTTAGAAGCTCCCATAGCCTTATCTTTATATTGCAATATTACGATAAAGATTTACAACAGCAATTTAATTTTAAGGTAGTGATGCCTATCTTTATCATATAACAGTTATTTAATAAAGTAATTGTTAAGAAATTATTACCAATTTTAAACAATTATTAATCACAGGCTATAACGCTATTTTTGCCACTAAATTTTAAACAACATGGGCTTCAATTCAATACTAAAAATTTTTTTACCAAAAGACAGGATTTTTTACCAACTATTTGAAAATGTAGCAGGTGTGTTGGTTAAAATGGGTGATAAATTGAAGGAAGTTGTGAACGAGCCTGATTTTGAAAAACGTGCTAAACTCATTAAAGATGTAGAAGATATGGAGCATGTAAATGATGATTATACCCACCAGATCTTCACTGAACTGGGTAAAAATTTTATAACACCATTTGACCGAGAAGATATTCACTACTTGGCTTCAGCTTTGGATGATATTGCAGATTATATATATGCATCAGCAAAAAAGATAAATTTTTACAGGGTAAACCCTGATGATATTGGCATAAGAAAATTTGGTGACCTAATTGCGCTTGGTTGCTTACAAGTGCATAAAGCAGTAACCGAGCTTCGCAATATGAAAAATATGCGCCAGATAACTGATGCATTGGTAGCCATTAACAGCATAGAAAACCAGGGTGATGATATTTTTGACATGAGCATTGAAAGACTTTTTGCAACAGAATCTGATGCTAAGGAAGTAATAAAAAAGCGAGAAATTTATCAGGTTATGGAAATTGTAACTGATAAGTGCGAAGATGCGGCTAATGTAATTGAAAGCATTATCGTAAAATATTCTTAAATAGCAAACGAATAGCCTGTTAATTTTTTAAACAATGTTGAATGCCCGACTTTCCAATACTACTGATACTTATTATTGCTCTTGCGATAATATTTGATTTTATAAATGGATTTCACGATGCAGCCAATGCAATCGCCACTGTTGTATCTACAAAAGTGCTTACTCCGTTGCAGGCAGTAACCTGGGCAGCTTTTTTTAATTTTGTAGCATATTTTATTTTTAAAGACCATGGTGTAGGTGAAACCATTGCAAAAACGGTAAATGGCACTATTAGCTTACAGGTTATTCTTTGCGGGCTTATAGCAGCCATTATATGGAACCTAATAACTTGGTGGTATGGCATTCCGTCTAGTTCCTCTCATACATTAATCGGCGGGTTCACTGGAGCGGCTGTAGCGGCTGCGGGCAGTTTTGACGTAATTAACAACCCAGTTATGCTAAAAATAGTTGGGTTTATTGTAATTGCTCCTTTGCTTGGTATGGTAATGGCTTTTGTTATTTCCATTTGGTTCTTAAACTCTTTTAGGAAGGGCATTGCGCCAAAAATTGTTGCACTTATCATTATTGGTTTTACAATATTTCTTTTATCAAAAGTTATTATTACCGATTCCGGTTTAATGAAGACTCACTACGAAAGTTATTTTTTAAAAGTTCTTTTCTATTCTCAAAATTTTAAGTGGTTGCTCGTAGGTTTTATATTAATTTGTTTGAGCATTTTCTCCTTATTTTTAAGCAGCCTCAATTATTCTCAATCTGAACGATGGTTCAAAAAAATGCAGCTCGTTTCGTCTGCAGCATTTAGTATTGGCCACGGTGGTAACGATGCCCAGAAAGTAATGGGTATTATAACAGTAGCTTTATTAAGCAACGGCAATATTGCCAAGTTTAGCGATATGCCAAACTGGGTTCCATTGGCATGTTATACTGCAATATCGCTCGGTACAATGAGTGGTGGCTGGAAGATTATTAAAACCATGGGCACACGTATTACAAAAGTTACTCCGTTTGAAGGTGTTGCAGCAGAATCAGCCGGTGCTTTAACACTGTTTATAACTGAAATGCTCAAGATACCTGTAAGTACAACACATACTATTACGGGGGCCATAATAGGAGTAGGTGCAACAAAACGTTTAAGTGCGGTACGCTGGGGCGTTACAATAAATCTATTATGGGCATGGATACTCACCATTCCTGTAAGTGCGGGCCTTGCAGCCATTATCTATTATATTGTGCGGACAATAGGTATATAAGTTTATAGCTGCTGTAATTAATCCTGCACGAAAAAACTCAAAAAACTACGTTCTTTGCAACATGAAAAAAATATTAGTTACAGGAGGTTGCGGTTACATAGGCTCTCATACCTTAGTAGATCTTATTGAAAATGGGTATGATGTTATTAGCATAGATAACAACAGTCGCAGTAATGAGAATATTCTTGACGGTGTTGAGAAAATAACAGGCAAAAAAGTAAAAAATTATAAGGTTGATTTGTGCATCTACGATGATGTATATGCAGTTTTTCAAGAAAATACGACCATAGAAGGGATAATTCATTTTGCAGCTTACAAAGCAGTGGGTGAATCTGTAGAAAATCCGATGATGTATTTTGAAAACAACATTGGTGCTCTCGTAAATGTACTTAAATGTGCACAGGAAATGAAGGTGCCTCATTTTGTTTTCTCCTCATCTTGCACTGTATATGGTAACCCTGACAGTATGCAGGTTACAGAAGATACACCGCAAAAAAAAGCTGCTTCTCCCTACGGACTTACAAAGCAAATTGGTGAAAGCATTGTAGAAAATATTGTGGCTAGCTGCAATACCAACGCCGTTTTGCTAAGGTATTTTAATCCGGTAGGTGCACATCCATCTAACTCCATTGGCGAGTTACCTATTGGCAAACCGCAAAATCTTATACCGGCTATAACCCAAACCGCCATTGGCATCTTACCACAAATGACGGTGTTTGGCACTGATTACGATACAAAAGACGGTAGCTGCATAAGAGATTTTATACATGTGGCTGATATTGCGCACGCCCACACGCTTGCGTTGCAGTATCTCGAAAAAAATAGCGGTAGTAATAGCTGCGAAATTTTTAACCTTGGTACCGGTGATGGCTTTAGTGTGTTGGAAGTAATCTCTGCTTTTGAAAAGGAAAATGACGTAAAATTAAATTACAGTATTGGCCCGAGAAGAGAAGGAGATGTTGTTGCTATTTATGCCAATAACAATAAGGCAAAAGAGTTACTGCATTGGATACCATCTCTTACACTAACCGATATGGTAAAAACTGCATGGCATTGGGAACTTAGCCTAAAAAACAAAACCTCTTTCTAGCATTTTTTTAAAGGAGATTTCACTCACTTTCATTAATTATTATACTTTACTTTGCATCTACATTAAATCAAAAATATGCTGAGCGATATAGAAGTTACAGGTAAAAAAGATACCAGAAGCGGTTTTGGCGATGGTATATTAGAAGCTGCTACAGAAAATGAAAACATAGTGGCATTAACTGCAGACCTTGCAGGGTCATTAAAACTTAACGCCTTTATTAAAGCATTCCCTGAGCGTTTTATACAGTGTGGTATTGCCGAGGCAAATATGATTGGTATTGCAGCGGGCCTTACAATTGGTGGTAAAATACCTTACACAACTACTTTTGCAAATTTTAGCACAGGCAGGGTTTACGACCAAATAAGGCAAAGTGTTGCTTACAGCGGTAAAAATGTGAAGATTTGCGCATCGCATGCAGGATTAACATTGGGCGAAGATGGTGCAACGCATCAAATATTAGAAGATGTTGGCATGATGAAAATGTTACCGGGAATGACCGTGATTGTGCCTTGCGATTATAACCAAACAAAAGCAGCTACAAAAGCTATTGCAGATTATGAAGGCCCTGTCTACCTGCGTTTTGGCAGACCGGTATGGCCCATATTTACAAAAGAAGAAGATTTTAAAATTGGAAAAGCGCAAATCTTTAATGAAGGAAAAGACATCTCCATTTTTGCATGTGGGCATTTGGTTTGGAAAGCTGTAGAAGCAGCAAAAATATTGGAGGCCAGAGGTATTAGTGTGGATCTTATTAATATCCATACCATCAAACCGCTTGATACCGAAGCAATACTAGCATCTATAAAGAAAACAGGTTGTGCTGTAACTGCAGAAGAACACAATATAATTGGAGGTCTCGGTGATAGTATTGCGCAAATAGCTGCAAAAGATTGCCCAATACCTATTGAATACATTGGTACAAATGATACTTTTGGCGAAAGCGGAAAACCCGAGGATTTATTGGTTAAATATGGTTTAGATACTGATAATATTGTAGCTGCCGCTGATAAGGTATTAGCTAGAAAAAAATAGAAGTTTTTTTACAGTAAAAAAGCACGTTTTAAACAGCGTGCTTTTTTTATTGAATGATTTTTTTCAATATAAGCAGTCATATTTGTGATAGCTGAAAAGCAATTTTTAAAAACTATCCTGTCTTAAACAGCAAGTTAGACGATGTTACCACCACTCAAAATAATGTCTAAAAAAAAGCATGCCTTTAAGAAGGCATGCTTTTTTATTTAAATCGTTAATGATTTATGCATTCTTGTCAGAACGGCTAAGTGCGTATATAACCAAACCGAAACCGATTTTGTTAATAGCATCACCAATGTTGTAAACGATATCCATAGCTGCTTTTGCTGCTTCTCTATCTTGTACCATCTCAATCCCAAACAATCCGCCTTTGGTACCAAGTATGTATCCTAATGGATAAATAGCCCAACCTACCAATACGAACCATCCCAAAGTTTTTACAGCGCTTGCAACAGCTGGTGAAGATGCATTTGCAAGTTTTGCAACATCTCCAAACCATACAAGGTAAACGATGTAGAAATAAGCTGCACCGCTTATTGCACCCCATACCCAACTTACTGTTTCTTCAGGGTGAATAGCTTCACCAATGTAACCAGTAACAAGCATTACAACAGAAGCAAAAATTAACTTCCAAAGTAAACCAATTTTTGCACCCACTTTTTTTGTGATAAGGTAGAATTCAACACACATAAGCGGAACTGTCAATAACCAATCTACATAACGAAAGAATGTTGGAGAATCGCCAGTGTCAAGATTGTAACCTCTCATGTAGTAGTAATGCACCGCTGCAATAAAAGTAATAAGACCAGAAACCAATACAGAAGTGCGCCATTGAGGAGCAGTATTACTTGTTTCCATAAAAAAGAATACGGCAGCGGCCATCATAGCCATTGTACCGACAAAGAATGTAAAGGCTACATAGTTGTTTGTAGCAATCGGCTTAATGTCAAGCAGAATTTGTAACATAAGTGTTTGGTTTTAATTGTTAAATTTTGAATAAATAAACGAACGTTAGTTTATAATGATAAAAGTAGTACTTTCACATTCTAATAACATATTTTTTGAAAAGTTTTTTGTGAAATAAAAAAATTTTTTTTCTTAGTTATTGATTTATAGTTACTTACCTAGAAAAATATAATTTATTTTCCCAAATCTGAAAATGTAGTTTTAATTAACAAACAACTTAAATGAAAATTTTATTTAATTCAAATTTAAAAACGGAAGGTTTGTTGTTAATAATTGGTTGCATTGTTTTGGGGTTACATTACTTCATTATCCCCATCAATCCTAAAACACAAATGATCGTGCTGCTTTCGTTGGTTTTTTTAGTAGGTGTTCCCCATGGTGCCTTAGATTTTTTGGTAGATGAACAAAACAAAGTGGCATTAAAGCAGGAGTTTTCTATAAAAAAATTTGTGTCTTTATACCTCTTTAGACTTTTTGCTTTTGGTTTGGTATGGATATTTCCATGGGTCGCATTTTCAATTTTTTTGTTATTCTCTATTTATCATTTTGGAGAAACCGATATGGCAGGTATGCTAAAAACCAAAAAGAAAGCTGCCATTTTATATATTGCTTACGGTTCATTTATACTTGGCGTTTTGTTGCTAGTGCACCTGCCGCAAATAAAGGATACTTTGCCTGTTATTAAAGAGTTTGTTGAGAGCAGTAATTTATACGCAAACTTTGAAGCAAACAGATATCTTGTTATAATGGGTTTGGGCTTTCTATTTGTTGTAGCAATTATTTATCAAAAATCCATGGATAATATCGTAGTTACACTCCCACAGCTTATTAGGTTAATAATTTTACTTGCTATTATCAGTCTATTGCCACTATTGATGGCTTTCGCATTTTATTTTGCCCTGTGGCACTCTATTCTATCTGTAAGAAATATCTTCTCTTATTTCAAATCATTTAACAATAATAAAAAATTTACTGTCATTTGTAATAAGAGCATCCTATTTAGTCTACTGGCTCTGGGTGGAATGGTAATGCTGTATTTTATTTTAAGCTATTTTTTACCCGATATGAACATACTTTTTGCCTTGCTCATCGTTCTATCAGTACTCACTTTACCACATTTGCAGGTAATGCACAGAATGTATCAAAACTCAATCGTTAAAGATGAAAGTGTACCTGCTTTAGGTAATATCTAAACATTATTACAGTAACCATTTAATTTCACCTGAATTAAATTGCCTTTCCGTTGCATCAATTGTTACGAGTTGGCCTTGCCTGTTAACTTCTTTAATACGAGTATTAAACAGGATATTACCTTTTTTCAGTTTAACTATTTTGCCTTTTTTATAAAGGTGTTCATTATAATAATGCAAAGAAAACTCAATAGACGCATCACTAACAACATCCATATTTTCGTTTAACTCCATATGAAGTTGTCTTGCCAATTCAACCGGATCAAATAAACGGTCGCAAATATTTCTGAGTGAAGTTATATTGGCGTTAACATCGTCAAAATTCTGCTGGTTTATATTTATGCCGATACCAACCACTGCCCAGTTCCAAACATTACCGATAAACACATTTTCTATTAAAATCCCTCCTGCCTTTCTGTCATCATAATAAATATCATTTGGCCATTTTAAATTGGTTGTTATAGCTACATTCTTCTCCAAAAAACGGTGACAAATACCTGCCACCATCATATTAAATAGAAATGTATTGGTTCTAAACTGTTTATCAGGCTTAAGTACAACCGACAATATAAGATTTTCATCTTTTTTGCTTACCCATTCATTTCCTCGTTGCCCACGCCCGCCCCACTGCTCTCTGGCAAACCAAGCCTGGCCATGTACAGCCAAACCTGCATGCACTTGCCCCATGGCATAGTTGTTGGTACTTTCAACATCATCTAAAATGGTAAATAATTGTTTACTGCTCATGAATATAGCTGTTACGTAAAAAAGATATTGTAATTTTGCTTAATCACTGCAAGCTACCATTTTAGAGCTGTACAACATATCATAGGCCATGTAATCAATCAACAAAAAGAATAAAACTTGAACAATAATTTAAGTGTGTTAGAAACACGTAAAAAAAGTACTGTTACACGGCTTACCAAGGGCAGCAAAATCATTAAAACAATTATTAACGCTATTCACGAAAAAAAAGGCGAAAATGTAATAAGTCTCGATTTGCGAAAGATACCAGAGGCTGTTGCAGACTTTTTTATTATTTGTGAAGCGAACAATCCTTCTCTTTTAAAAGCAATTGCTGATGATGTAGAACATGAGGTAAAAGAACGCTGTGGCGAAAGTGCCTATAAGCACGAAGGTAGGCAGGCCCAGCAATGGATACTTATAGATTATGTAAATGTTGTGGTACACATCATGTTGCCCGAACCAAGAAAGTTTTACCAGCTCGAAGAAATGTGGAGTGATGCAGTTTCTACCGAACACAATGAAAAATAATTAATCAAGCACGATAAGAGAGAATAAACAAAAATGGCACTACAAAATAATATCCCACCGAATAATAAAAAAATACCAGGCTCTGGTAAAATACCTGGCATTGGCACTGATCCTAGTAAAAAACCAAAATTTAATTTATATTGGCTTTGGGGTGCAATATTTCTTGCTCTCATTTTATGGAACGTTTTTAGAAACGTTTCTACTCAGGGTATAGAAGTAAATCAGGCATATCTCTTCGAAATTTTAAAACAGGGAGATGTAGCTGAAGATTTAAAAATTGATAAAGCAAGAACTGGGCTAGTTGTAGTAAGAAACAGAGATATTGCCCGCATGTTTTTAAGTAAAGACAGTGTGAAAAATAAAATTGCTTTTTACAAATCGTTTTTGAGTGAAGAGGATTACGCTATTTTGTTAAAAACTTCAACCCCTCAGGTATTTTTCAACATTTCTAAAGATGAGGTATTTTCGAAGCAACTCGAAGATTTTTACAGAGCTAATCCTCAATTAAAAAAAGTTTTTCCAAATTATACTGAGGAGGGAGAAGTTGTAGGAGATCTTTTAAAAACCTTGCTGCCCATACTTTTGTTCGGATTATTGTTTGTGATGATGATGCGTAAAATGAGTGGTCCATCAGGTGGCGGTGGCCCTGGGGGAATTTTTAGCATTGGAAAATCGAAAGCTACCTTATTTGATAAGGGAACAAGAGTAAATATAAATTTTGGAGATGTTGCAGGTTTGGATGAGGCGAAAGTAGAGGTGATGGAAATTGTTGACTTCTTAAAAAACCCAAAAAAATATACAGCCCTTGGAGGTAAAATACCGAAGGGAGCTTTATTGGTTGGCCCTCCCGGTACAGGTAAGACCTTGCTTGCAAAAGCAGTTGCCGGCGAAGCTCAGGTACCTTTTTTCAGCCTTAGTGGCTCCGACTTTGTAGAAATGTTTGTAGGTGTGGGCGCTAGCCGTGTAAGAGATTTATTTAAGCAGGCTAGAGAAAAAGCACCATGTATTATTTTCATAGATGAGATAGATGCTATTGGCCGTGCAAGAGGTAAGAATGCAATGATGAGCAATGATGAAAGAGAAAATACCTTAAACCAGCTTTTGGTAGAAATGGATGGTTTTGGTACCGATCTTGGCATTATAATTCTTGCGGCTACCAACAGACCAGATGTACTAGATTCTGCATTGTTACGCCCGGGTCGTTTTGACCGTCAAATATCTATTGACAGGCCAGACCTTGTAGGTCGTGAAGCGATATTTAAAGTTCACCTTGGTCCTATTAAAATTTCGCAAACCCTGGACATTCATAAACTTGCTGAACAAACACCCGGTTTTGCCGGTGCTGATATAGCAAATGTATGTAACGAAGCTGCCTTAATTGCTGCACGTAAAAACAAGGAAAGTGTTGACATGAGCGATTTTCAGGATGCCATTGACAGAGTAATAGGCGGACTTGAAAAAAGAAACAAACTCATCTCGCCAGAGGAAAAAGAAATTATTGCCTATCACGAAGCAGGCCATGCTATATGTGGCTGGTATTTGGAGCATGCTTACCCATTGTTAAAAGTTACTATCGTGCCAAGAGGTACAGCAGCCTTGGGTTACGCACAATATACACCAAAGGAGCAATATCTTTATAATACAGATCAGTTAATGGACCAAATATGTATGACCCTTGGCGGGCGGGCATCTGAAGATATTTTCTTTGGTAAAATAAGTACAGGCGCCAGCAATGATCTTCAACAGATTACAAAGATTGCTTACAGCATGATAACCATGTACGGAATGAACGATAAAGTGGGCAATGTGAGTTACTATGATCCTGCACAGGAAAACACTTTTACAAAACCTTACAGTGAAGAAACAGGTAAAATGATAGACACCGAAGTGCGTTTATTAATTGAAGGAGCTTACGTAAAAACAAAAGCTTTACTTTCTGAGAAAAGAGGCGATGTTGAAAAACTGGCTAAAGAGTTATTGGTTAAAGAAGTATTGTTTAAAAGCGATGTAGAGACACTTATTGGTAAAAGACCTTTTGAGGAGAAAAAATTGTTAGATATAAATCCCAATGATACTGTTGCCCAAGAACCAACAAATGTAATACCGGAAGCACTGAAAAACCCACCCGTAATGTAAGATTGGCTGTTTTTCTAATGAAATAATTTACAAAATAGGACGAAATATTGTGTATAAATTAAAATAATAAAAGCTGTCAAAATTTTACTATGGCAACAACTGCTAAAGAAAATATACTTAAACGTATAAGGAAGGCACTGAGTAATCCGGTGCCTTTGCCTTTTCCCAAAAGCGAAGGCAACAGCGATGTTTACGTGCAACACAACGAAGAACCCATCGTTGTATTCGCCGAGGAATTTACAAAGTTGCAAGGTAGTTTCGCATTTTGTGCAAATCAGCAGGAGCTTGAATTGCAGTTGAACAATTTGACTATTGAAAAAAACTGGACAAAGGTCTATTGCATTGAAGATGCGTTACAGGCAACTTTGCGTGCCATCAATATCAAAAATTATAACGACCTTCCATCGTGCGAAGTGAGCGTAACAAGCTGCGAATTGCTTGTTGCACGCACAGGTTCAATTGTGCTGAGTACTGCGCAACAAAGTGGCCGTACAGCAAGTGTATATGCGCCAATACACATTTGCATTGCATATACTGATCAACTTGTTTATGATGTAAAAGAGGCGCTGCAAAAAATGAAAGATAAACATGGAAATAATTTTCCCTCGTTTACAACTTTTGCAAGCGGGCCAAGCCGTACTGCAGATATTGAAAAAACACTGGTAACTGGTGTACATGGGCCAAAAGAAGTATTTTGCTTTTTGGTTGACAGTAATTAAAAGACAAATTATGACTACAAACTCGTACAATATTTTTGTTTACGGCTCGTTACGCAGTGGCTTTAGAAACCCTGCCTACGAATATCTTACCCGCTATTTTAAATACAATGGCGAAGCACTTGTAAGAGGAAAATTCTTTGATGCAGGCACCCACCCTGTTGCCTTGCCTACAACTGAGGAACATTTTATTTTAGGAGAATTATACGGCATTAACCATCCCGAAGAATTTTCTTGGGTATTTGAGCAACTAGATGACTACGAAGGTTTGAACGTAGAACCCGGGGAAATACCGCTTTATAAAAGAACACTTGTAGAAGTTTTTCAAAACAGTGAGACAACAACAGCGTGGATTTATTGGTACAATAGCAACATTGAAGGAATGCCGGAAATTGAAACAGCAGATGCAATGCTTTATCTTCAACAAAAGAACCAGCCGTAATATTGTGAATGGACAAACCAAAAAAAATATATTTTCTTTCTGATTTTCATTTGGGTGCCCCAAACGCAAGTGAAAGCCTTGTTAGAGAAAAAAAAATAATTCGCTTTTTAGATGAAGTAAAGCACACTGCAGCGGCCGTTTTTATTGTAGGCGATCTTTTCGATTTTTGGTACGAGTACAAAAGAGTTGTGCCAAAAGGATATGTAAGAATTTTAGGTAAAATTGCAGAATTTACAGATGCAGGAATACCTGTATATTTTTTTGTGGGCAACCACGATATGTGGATGAAGGATTACTTTGAAAAAGAATTGAACACACCCGTATATTTTGAACCAAAAGAATTTACATTTTATGGCAAAAAGTTTTTAATTGGCCATGGTGATGGATTGGGGCCAGGCGATAATGGCTATAAATTTATTAAAAAGATTTTTAGAAATAAATTTTGTCAGGCTCTTTTTGGTGCTTTCCCCCCCAACATAGGCATAGGAATTGCAGATTATTTTAGCCGAAAAAGCAGGGCAAAAACAGGACAGACAAATGAAGTATATTTTGGAGAAAACAAAGAATGGCTTGTTATCTATTCAAAAGAAATACTTAAGAATCAACACTACGATTACTTTATTTTTGGACATCGTCATTTACCCCTCTATACTACGCTAAATGAAAATAGCTGTTATATTAATCTCGGCGATTGGATTAAATATTTTAGTTATGCCGTGTTTGATGGAGAAGATTTGACCCTTGAATATTATGAGAAATAAAAAAAATAAAAATAGATATTGACCAACTTTATCAAAATATTTTTCTTCAAACTAGCACTGTTGCTGTCTCTATATAGTTCTGCGCAATTACCAATAAATGCTGATTCTGTTGCTATACGAAACACAACGGCCGACAGTGTGTTTAAATACGTTAAAAAAATACCCGGATCGTTTACCTATTTAGATGTAGATGTACTTGACAACGTTTATTTAATTACCGACAAAAGCCAACTAAAAAAATTTAGGGCTAGTGGCGATTCTTTGGCTGTTTTTAACGACGTAAAAAAATTTGGTAATCCCACAATACTAGATGTGAGCAACCCTTTAAAAGTTTTGGTGTATTACAAAAATTTTTCTACCGTTGTTATTTTAGATCGCTTTTTGGCGGTAAGAAACACCATAAACCTGCGCAACCAAAATATTTTTAAGGTTAAAACACTTGCTACTTCTTACGACAATAACATCTGGATTTTTGATGAGCAGAGCGTTGCACTAAAAAAGATAAACGATGATGGGACGGTAATAAATGAAACGCTGGACTGGCGACAACTATTTGACACTGTACCTTCGCCCACCCAAATAATTGACAAAAATAACTTTGTTTATTTATACGATGAAAGTAAAGGATTTTACATTTTTGATTACTACGGCTCTTTTAAAAACAACCTTTCATTTTTAAACTGGAAACATGTAGCTGTAAACGGCAATAAAATGATGGGATTTGTAGATGATGTTTTTTACAGCTACGAAATAAACTCTTTCAATTTGAAAAGCTATAAACTTCCATTGTTTTTTAATGATGCTACAGATATTAAAATAATGAACAGTAAAGTATATCTTTTAAAAAAAGAAGGTGTGGAAGTGTACAATTTACTATAATTATTAAAGGGTATTATGGAATTTTTAGACAAAATATTTTTAGACAATAACCTACGCAGTTATTTGGTCGTATTTATCATTATTGCCGTTGTGTTACTATTTAAAAGATTGCTCTCACAATCTATTGCCCGGTTATTATTTTTAGTGATAAACAAGCAATGGAAAACGATTAAAAAAGAAGATTTTATTTCACTCACTATAAAACCACTAAGTTGGTTACTTGTCATTACGGTAGCGGAGTTTGCCATAGAAAAACTAACTTACCCAACCGCATGGCAATTTAAAATACATGGTATTGAGCTAAACGATATTTTGGAAAAGCTTGGAAATACAATTATCATTATTGCGCTCTTCTATTTTATCATCAGTCTCATTAATTTCATTTCCCTTTTACTTGAGCAAAATTCGTTTTCAGATAAAGATAAAAGTCAAACTCAAATAGTTACTTTTTTTAGAGACCTTCTGAAAGTATTTGTTGGTATTGTTGGTTTTCTTTTAGTACTGAGGGCAGCTTTTAACCAAGATATTGGCACGCTGCTCACTGGCTTAAGTATTGTGGGTGCTGCCCTCGCACTTGCGGCAAAAGAAAGTATTGAAAATCTCATAGCCTCCTTCATCATATTTTTTGACAAACCTTTTTATACAGGCGATACTTTAAAAGTAAACAACGTGGCAGGCACGGTAGAAAGAATAGGCCTAAGAAGTACCAGAATACGCACGTTTGAGAAAACGCTTGTAACCGTACCAAATAAGCAAATGGTAGATAGCGTGGTAGATAACCTGAGTATGAGAAGCGAGAGACGGGCAGAAATTGAATTGGTTTTATCTGATAAAACGAAACCTGAACAGTTAGAGGGATTGATAGATGGAATTAAGGCAATACTAACGGCTCTATCTGATTCAATTTTGAGTAATAGTGTATTTCTAACAGATTATAATAAAGACGGCATCACAATTACAGCTGAATATTTTACGGTACCCTTTACCATGGCTGAATACAACGGAATAAAACAAGACGTAAATTTTAAACTAATCCAAATAATGGCAGACATGCATTTAGAGATGTCGTCCGCTGCAAGCAACATTACAATCGTAAAAGATGAAGGGGACCCAGCTTCAAAACAACAACCTATCGTTTAAAGGAAAGTCCAGCTATTATTGCCATTTTAACATCGCCCCAAGTTCAGTATCCCATTTACCCGTTTTACCATATTCAACAATACGACCTATTTCTTTGCCAGCTTTCATTACAATAATAGTCGGCACATTGGTTATTTTAAAAGCGTTTGTAATATTACCAAGCGTTTTTTTGCTCCTGTCAACGCCATATAAACTGATGTCGCTTTCCGATACTCCACTTTGCTCCTGCAGTTTAAAAAACTTTGGCAATATAAACTGTGTATCCTCACACCATGTACCTCCAAACACTACATACTGTACCTTATCTTTTGCAGCGGCCATTGCATTTGTAACAGCGGTATCTGTTTTATAACTTGTTTGGTTACCGCCATACCAACTTGCAAATGCTGCATTGTTAGCAATATCGTCTTTTACTATAATACCTTTTAAAATGGTAACATTCTTATCATCTACCGTAGTTGTAAATGATGCCTGCGCCTTTGCTGAAGTAAAAGTTATAAGAGCCACCAAACCCACTAAAAAAAATTTCTTCATATAAATATTTTGTGTAAAATTAGTTGTAAAGCTGCTAAATAAAACGATAAAATTATGTTTGAGTTTTATCTTTTAAAAAATCTTTTCTTTAACCAAATAGTAAATAATGGATCATTAAAAGTTATTGTTTTTCCAAGCAAATCAATCATTTCGTGGTTTTGCAGCGCTGTTTTAATTCTTGTAATATTTGCAGATGTACCCAAATCATATTCTTCCAATATCCTTTTACTTCCAAAGGCGGTTTCATTATTGCAAAGGGCTTTTAAAAAATTTAATTGAAAATTGGTAAGCATATCTACCTCTTTCTGGTAAAGAATAGTATATTGATCCAATAAATCTTCCATTGCATCTGTTAGATCCCTCGCATTTACTACCTTATTTGTTTGCTGCCATACAGCCTGTGCATATTGCTGCACATAATAAGGATGGTTTTCCATTTGCACAGCTATTGATGCGGCGTATACATCACTTATTTTTTTATTTGTTGCTAAAAACCGTTCGCTGATATAATCTACCCAATGCGTTTCTGAAATTTTTTCAAGAAACATAATTTCCCCAAATCTATAAAATGGCGTGGAACTTTTTGTGAAAAAATCCATCATTAAATGACGCCTGCTTCCATAAAGAATATAATTTGCCTTTTGGTGTTTTTGCCAGTGTGCTCTAAGTTTTTTTTGAAAAGCTATACCATCCTCCATAAAACTGATGTTCTGAAATTCATCTATACAAACTACTACCTGCATATTTTTTGCTAGGGAGATTTTTTCGGGCAAATTAAGTACCTCCGTTATATTTTTTTGCAACTCTTTCCAGTTAAAAGAAAGTTCTATCTCTGCATTAGGATCAGCCGAAATAGCTACAGATGGAATAAGTTGTTTGAATACTGCTTTTACATTTCTTACAGCATCATCAAACGAACTTGATGTGGCTTTAATTATCGTTGTAGAGAATAGTTCTAAAAATTCTTTCTCCGATCTAATATTATAAAGATCTAAAAAGCAAAATACCACTTTTGGATATTTTTTTTTGATTATGTTGGCGGTATGCTGTACCAGCGAAGATTTTCCCCACCGTCTTGGAGACATTAGTATACAGTTTATGCCTGCATTAATTTGCATCTCCAACCATTTTACTTCTTTAGTTCTATTGGTAAAATAATTGAATTCAGCAATCTTACCGTAATTAAATGGCTTATTCATCAATTTAATATTTGAAATAAAATTACAAACAAAACTGTTACAAACAAAACTGTTACATACTTAAGAAGGAATTTTTATTTAGTAGAAATATGATACTAGCAATCGCACATTTACAAACTCAATTTTAAATCTAATAAAAAAGTCTTTGTGCGCTGCAGTTCTTCTATTACAGAAAACACTTCATCGCTTTTCTTATTCTTTTTTAAAAAGTCGTTGGCGCCTTCAATGGTATATTTTTTTTCTCTGAGCAAGTGATGAATAAGTTTTAAATTTTTTACATCTTCGGGCCTGAAATGCCTGTCGCCCTTACCATTCAGTCTGGGCTTTAAAATATCAAACTCTTTTTCCCAAAAACGAATCAGCGAAATATTTACTTTAAACATATCGGCCACTTTGCCTATGCTGTAATATTTTTTTTGAAACAAAATATCATCGTCGGGTACTTCTATTAAATCGGCTGTTAAGTATGCCTCAGATAATTTTGGTCTTCCCCTCTTAGATGTACGTGGCAATTCCCCAACAACAATACTTTCTCTGGAAGGTAAAAAATCAATTTCTACCGGTATTGTATTTACCAGAGGCAAATTTTCTTCCTGCGATACAGTAGGTAAAATACTTTCTGCCTCCGCCTTTAAGGACGGCTCATCAAAATCAAATAAAGATGATTGTTTGTCAAACATGTTGCAATTTAATCAAAACTCTTAGCACTGCCGGTTGCGGCTATCTTTAATAACCTGTCAAATTCTTCTGCATTTAAATCGTTGTAAAAAAAATAAACAGGATCTACAGGGTTGCCATTTACATGTACCTCGTAATGGCAATGTGGGCCGGTACTCGCGCCTGTGCTTCCCACCCATCCTATAACCTCGCCACGTTTTACTTTTTGCCCCGGCTTTGCTTTTATACGCACCATGTGCATGTATTCTGTTTCGTAGCCATAGCCATGGTTTATAATTACATGGTTGCCAGTTCCTGTTCCCATACCCGCAGTAGTTATCTGTCCATCACCGGTCGCATAAATAGGCGTGCCCTGTGGCGACGTAAAGTCGAGCCCATTGTGCATTTTTGCAATACCATATATAGGGTGTATGCGCATGCCAAAACCACTTGCTATGCGGGTAAGTTGTTTGTTGCTCACGGGTTGTATAGCGGGAATACTGGCCAGCTTTACATCTTGGTTTTTTATTA
The DNA here is from genome assembly GCA_046153805.1 of Ferruginibacter sp. Lineage (GTDB taxonomy): Bacteria > Bacteroidota > Bacteroidia > Chitinophagales > Chitinophagaceae > Ferruginibacter. The sequence goes on from JBJXGJ010000130.1 coordinate 34,869, forward strand.
AAGTTTCTATGCCTTTGTAACTGGTTGTTTGGTAAGTTATTCTTGCATCTAAATTGTTCAATTGTGCCGCAATGTCTTTGCCAATTATATCATCGCTCATTACTGATACTTTATCCAGTTCCTTTTGCTTTTCTATCAGTTTTGCACGTGCACTATCAGGTAATGGATTTTGTTCAAAAATAGAACGGTACACTTCATTATCCCTTTTTTCAAGTGTAGAAAGTTCGTCTTGTAGCGTGCGCACTTTTGCGGTTAATTGTTTGTAATTGTCTCTCAGGTTTTCAAACTTACGGTTGGCCTCCAACTCTGATGGCTTTGGTATAAAGCGATTGTACAGATAAATAACAATTGCAGAGCTTACAACGAGCGCAGATATTAACCCAAAGAAACGAAGCAACTTCACCCGCAATGGAGTTACAAGCTTTTCGTAACGAAGTGTATGTGTGTTATAAAAATATTTTACTTTTTTCATTAATTACCACAAGTGATTTTGGTACCACCTCCCAACTTTTCTCCATATAAGAAGAAGGTGTGAGATCATTTGAAAACATTTATTTACTTCTTTAACTTTTTACCTCACCCTTGTCCACATGATTAGCAACTGCGAAATTGATGCGAATTAGCGTAACTTAAAAATTCGTAACTCGAAACTCTTAACTCCAAACCCGAAACTCCTAACGCACAACCATTAACTATTAACCTAATCAACTATTTTTGCCGTATTACAAAGATAACCTGATAATTCACAAAAAGTAACTCATACAAATTCAGCATCATCATGACGGCTTCTGAGATAAGACAACAGTTTTTAGATTTTTTTAAAAGCAAGCAACATGTTATTGTACCATCTGCCCCTATAGTTGTAAAAAACGATCCCACGTTGTTGTTTACAAATGCGGGCATGAACCAATTTAAAGATTATTTTCTTGGCAACCAGGCACCACCTTATACTCGTGCAGCAGACACACAGAAATGTTTGCGTGTGAGTGGCAAGCACAACGATCTGGAAGAAGTAGGCGTAGATACTTACCACCACACCATGTTTGAAATGTTGGGCAACTGGAGTTTCGGCGATTATTTTAAAGCAGATGCTATTGCATGGAGCTGGGAGTTGTTGACAGAAGTTTACAAAATACCAAAAGATAAATTATATGTAAGCGTATTTGAAGGAGATGAAAAAGAAGGTCTTCCACCATCAACCATTGCATTGCGAGAGTGGCAAAAACTAGTTTCTGAAGATCATATTGTTTATGGAAACAAAAAAGACAACTTTTGGGAAATGGGTGATACTGGCCCTTGTGGCCCCTGCAGTGAAATACATGTGGATATGCGAACAGACGAAGAGCGTGCACTTGTACCAGGCAGAGAACTGGTAAATAAAGATGACCCACAGGTAATAGAAATATGGAACAATGTATTCATGCAGTTTAACAGATTGAAAGATGGCAGCCTGCAACCTTTGCCTGCACAGCATGTAGATACAGGTATGGGTTTTGAAAGACTCGTGAGGGTTATTCAAAATAAAAGATCTAACTACGATACCGATGTATTTAGCGGAACGATAAAAGCCATCGAAGAAATAGTGAGCCCCCCCACCCCCCAAAGGGGGAATTTAGCCTACGCCTCTTTAAAGCCTGATTGCAGAGAGGCAGTTGCTTACCGTGTACTTGCAGATCATATCCGTGCAATATCTTTTACCATTGCTGATGGACAATTACCCTCCAACACAGGCGCAGGCTATGTAATACGCCGCATATTGCGCAGGGCAGTAAGGTATTATTATTCTTATTTAGATTATAAGCAGCCGCTCATGCACCAGTTGTTGCCCGTAATTGCAACACAGTTTGAGCATGTTTTTCCCGAGCTAAAAGCGCAGGAAGAATTTGTTGCCAAAGTTATTAAAGAAGAAGAAGAAGCCTTTTTGAGAACACTTGATAAGGGCTTAAAAAAGATGGATGATATTATTGCAAATGCGGCGACTTCTAAAATTATTACTGGTGATGCTGCTTTTGAATTACTGGATACTTTCGGTTTCCCAATTGACCTTACACGATTGATAGCACAGGAAAATAATTTAACTGTAGATGATGCAGGTTTTGAAACAGCATTAAAACAACAAAAAGACCGCAGCCGTGCAGCCACCGCCATGGACACCGAAGACTGGCAAATAGTAAAAGATGGAAATGTAAGTTTTGTTGGTTATGATAGTTTGGAAACAAAAACCCATATTTTAAAATATAGAAAAGTTTCAGGCAAAGGAAAAGAACTGTACCAGATTGTTTTGGAGCAAACGCCTTTTTATGCAGAGAGTGGCGGGCAGGTGGGAGACCAAGGAAAATTACGAATTGCGAATCACGAATTACGAATCATTGATACAAAAAAAGAAAACGATTTAATTATTCATTTTGCAGAAACAATACCCGAGAATTTAACTGGCGAAATAACCGCAACAATAAATGCGGAAAGAAGACATAAAATAACCATTCACCACAGCGTTACACACCTTATGCATGCTGCATTGCGCAATGTATTGGGTAAGCATGTGGTGCAAAAAGGAAGTCTGGTAAATGAAGAGAACCTCCGTTTCGATTTTTCACATTTTGCAAAAGTTTCCGATGAAGAAATAGCCCAGGTAGAAAAAATAGTTAACCAGAAAATAAGAGAAAATATACCCGTTGTTATAAAAACAATGAGCAAGGACGATGCAATGAAAACAGGCGCTATGGCATTGTTTGGCGAAAAATATGGCGACAATGTTAGAGTAGTTACCATTGATCCAAATTACTCCATTGAACTATGTGGCGGTACGCATGTAGGCAATACAGGAGAAATAGGTTTCTTTAAAATTGAGAGTGAAAGTGCTGTAGCAGCAGGTGTTCGCAGAATAGAGGCGGTAAGTGGTGAGGCTGCAGAGCTGTTAATAGCCAACGCTTTTAACCAGGTAGACGCAGTGAAATCGTTGCTTAAAAACCCAAAAGATCTAGCCAAAGCAATAGAAACTTTACAAACTGAAAATACACATCTTGCAAAAAGAATAGAGTCTTTAGAAGCAAGGCAACTGGTTGGTATAAGAAATGAGTTATTGCAAAAAGATATCTCCTTCCCCTTTGGGGAAGGCCGGGATGGGGCTATTACTTTCGTTGGCGAAATAATAGAAGTACCGAATGCCGATTCCCTTAAAAAACTTTGTGTCGATTTAAAAAATCATTTAAACGACCATATAATTGTATTGTGTGCAAACGTAGGCGGCAAAGCACATGTAGCCATAGGTATTAGCGATACGGTGGTAGCCGCTAAAAATTTGGATGCAGGTAAAATGATAAAAGAAACCGTGGGCGATCTTATACAGGGCGGCGGTGGTGGGCAAAAAAATCTTGCAACTGCAGGTGGGCAAAATGTGAGCGGGTTACAGGAAATTATTGATGCAGTGAAAGGATTGGTTGCGGGGTAAGGGTTAGGAGTTACGGGTCGGGAGTTAGGAGTTAGGAGTTAGGAGTGATGAGTGAGGAGTGAGGAGTTAGGAGTGAGGAGTGAGGAGTGAGGAGTGAGGAGTGAGGAGTGAGGAGTGAGGAGTTACGGGTCGGGAGTGAGGAGTTAGGAGTTAGGAGTTTTTTCGAATTGCCCTGTACTTTTTAATTGCATCTATGCCTTTTTAGATTGCCCTGTACTTTTGAATTGCATCTATGCCTTTTTAGATTGCCCTGTGCTTTTGAATTGCCCTCTCCTATTTTTTAATTGCCTTGTGCTTTTTGAATTGCTCTGTGTTTCTAAATTGCCATCTTCTTTTGAATTGACATCTACTTTTGAATTGCCCTGTGCTTTAGCACAGGGATAATAAATAATCTTACAAATGGGCTTTAGCCCCAAAACCAAATTGCATTGAGGCTTTAGCCGTTTTTTAAAAATTAATCCAACACCGACTTTAAGGTTTGCTCAAATAAGAAACGCTCCTTAAAGTCGTTTATATTTTAAAAAGAAATGTTAAAGAAAAAATTTATCTCCGAATAATTTCGTAATTAAAAAAATACTTCTATATTTGATGTACTAAATATTTCGTACTTAAAATTTAAAAACATGAAAACAAACATTAAATTAAGTATTATCGGATGGCTCGTAAGTTGCGTATGCGGCTATGAAGCAGTAGCACAAACAGTAGATGTTGTGGGTGCAGATAATAATAAAAAAGAAACACAGGAAATCATCATCCGCAAAAAAGGTGATAGGGATACAAAGCTAACGATGGAAATATCGAACGATAAAATCCTCATTAACGGTAAGCCGTTGGCAGAATTTAATGAGAGCGGTATTTCAATCAACAACAGAAAAATACTTATAAGAGAAGGTAATGCCATTAAACTAGAACTTAGTGGTACCCAAAATGAAATAGAAAATAGGATGCAAGAATTTGAAAAGAGTTTTGGAGGCATCATGCCAGAAGATATTGAAAACATTTCTATCATACATGGAGACGAAATAAAAACACTTAGCTCGAAGCCATCGGTTTTCCTTGGCGTAACCACGGAAAACAATACAGATGGCGCTAAGATTTTGAGTGTCGTTTCCGAAAGCCCTGCTCAAAAAGCCGGTTTGCACAAAGATGATATTATTTATAAGATAGATGATAGAAAGATTAATGGTTCTGCTGAATTATCTGATGTTGTAAAAAGCATGAAGGTAAACGATAAAGTAAAAATTTATTTTACGAGGGATGGTAAATCAAAAGACGTAATAGCAACGCTTTCCGAATCGAAGACCAGCCTTACCAGAACAATGACGATTACTTCCAAAGACGGGACTGTAAAAACGCTAACTATGCCACGCATGACGCCTCCAAGGGCACCAATGGGTTTCGAAGAAAACTGGAGCGAAAACTTTAATGGATCTGTTTTTACCTCAGCTACACCAAAACTAGGGTTAAAAATACAGGATACAGAAGATGGTAATTCAGTGAAGGTATTAGATGTTGAAGAAGGATCTACATCTGCAACGGCAGGTTTGCAAAAAGACGATCTTATTACAGAAATAGCCGGGGCAAAAGTGCAGAATACAGACGATGCAAGGGAGCAGCTTCAATTAAACAAAGAAAAAAGCAATTATAGCATAAAAGCAAAACGCAACGGAAACGACATGACGTTCACCATTAAGATTCCAAAGAAATTAAAGACGGCTAATTTGTAAATTTCTTTAAATAATTATTAAGAGAGATGCCAGCCCAAAAGTTGGCATCTCTTTTTTATACATGTATTTTTGCCAAACATGATAAACGATAAATACGAAGTTGTAATTGGTCTTGAAGTACATGCGCAGCTTCTTACAAAAAGCAAATTGTTTTCGGACGACAGCATTTCCTTTGGTGCTGCACCCAATACACATGTAAGCCCCATTTCTTTGGCGCATCCTGGCACATTACCGGTTATAAACAAAGAAGTGATAGCGCTTGGGGTAAAACTTGGCATTGCTATAAACTGCAACATCGCACAGCACAATTATTTTGCCCGTAAAAATTATTTTTATACTGATCTTCCAAAAGGTTACCAAACGAGCCAACATAACGCTCCTAGTTGCAATGGCGGTTACCTTACTGTTCAAACTGAAACGGGTAGTAAAAGCATAAAGCTAAACCGCATTCACATGGAAGAAGGAAGCCTGCGTTGTGATGCCAATATTTCTGTGAGGCTAAAAGGTGAAACAACATTAGGCACAAGGGTGGAGGTAAAAAATCTAAACAGCATATGCAATGTGAAGAAAGCCATAGAAATTGAAGCAGACCGATTAATTGGTATCGTAAAAAATGGCGGCACCGTTGTAAAGGAAACCCGCAGTTTTAATGCAGATAACAATAGCACCTTTTCATTGCGCAATAAAGAAGATGCTGATGATTATCGCTATTTTCCGGAGCCTGATCTGCCGCCTCTTGTAATAACGAACGAATATATACAGGCAGTAAAAGAAACTATGCCAGAGTTACCTGCACACCTTCAGCAAAAATTTATTACGGAACAGGGCCTTTCGGCTTACGAAGCTGCACAGGTTTGCATTGATAAGGACGATGTGGCGTTGTACGAAAAAGTGGCCGAAAGAACAGGCAATTACATAGCCGCTGCAAACTGGGTTACAGGACCAATTAGAAAATACTGCAACGAAAACAATCTTTCCATAAAAGACTTTCCATTATCTCCAGAAAAAATTACGGAACTAATACAGTTTACTGAAACCGGGAAAATACATTTTAACACCGCTTCTACTAGGTTAATGGAAGCCTTAATAAGCAACAGCGACAGCACCGCAGAAACGCTTGCTCTGTCTATGAATTTATTACAGGAAAACGACACGGATGCCATCAGTAAATGGATAGACGAAACGATTATGCAAATGCCTGATAAAGTAAAAGAATACAATGCCGGCAAAAAAGGATTGATTGGATTATTTGCAGGACAAGTAAAAAAATTAAGCAAAGGCAGGGCAGATATAGGTGTGGTTACAAAGATGCTGGAAGAGAGGTTGCAGGGTAGCGGTGGGTCCCGCAAGTTTGCGGGAGCAGTTGGCAAGGGAAATCTATTTTTTATTTTATAAATAAGCTGAATGAAAAAGTTATTAATTGGGATGTTATTAATTGCGGGAGCCGTTTCCTGCAGCGAAAAAAAAGAAAAAGGAACGTTCACGGTAAATGGTACTGTGAAAAACGCTGAAGATCAGAAAATATATTTAGAGCAATTGTTCTTTAGCCAAAAAGACCCCGAGGTACTAGATACCAGTGATATAAAAAATGGTAAATTTCAAGTAGCGGCGATAGGTTTAGAAGAAGGCTTGTATCGTTTGCGTTTTGAAAAACAAGAGACAGGTTACATTTTTATTAACGACCAGCCACAGATAAATTTTACCGCAGATGTAAAAGATATGAGTCTTACGGGTCCTGAATTTAACAGCCCGGCAAATAGGTCGTTTAAAAACTTTCTTTTGTCGGTTGATGGTAAACAAAAAAACATGACAGCGCTTTCTGTTGAAATAGATACCATCAAAAAAACGCAAAGCAACGACAGTATTTTAAAAGTAAAAATAGAAAATTTAAATGAAGAAGGCGTAAAGTTCAAATCATTTATCGTAAAAAGTATTGATACCATTTCAGACCCTGTCGTTGCAATGTTTGCCTTGGGCTACACACGTGGTATTGCACCAGAAGAGCTGAAAACGGTTGTACCAAACCTTACAAAACGATTTCCTACACATACTGGCGTAGCCAACATTATTGCGCAGTACAACGAATTGATGTTGAAAAAAGATGCCCCTATTCCATCGCCTGCGGGCAAACCGGGTGTGGGCAGTATGGCGCCTGATTTTTCAATGGCAGATACAACAGGCAAACAAATAGCTTTAAGCTCTTTTAAAGGTAAATATGTTCTAATAGATTTTTGGGCAAGCTGGTGCGCTCCGTGCCGTGGCGAAAACCCGAATGTTGTTGCCAACTACAATAAATTTAAAAATAAAAATTTTACCGTACTTGGTGTATCGCTTGATGAAGATAAAACCAAATGGCAGCAAGCAATTCAAAAAGACAACCTTACATGGACACATGTAAGTGACTTAAAAGGCTGGGGTAGTGCAAGCGTACCGCTGTATGGCTTTGACGGAATTCCTTACAATGTGTTGATAGACCCACAGGGCAAAATAATTGCAACGGAATTAAGAGGGGCAGATTTGGGGAGGAAGTTGGAGGAGGTGTTGAGGTAGATTTTCTAGTATAAAACTAAAGTCCTAAGCGCATTAGACTTAGCGTTAAGCTGTTCAACTATAAAAACATGTCAAAATAAAAAAGGGCTACCTCGTTTATGCAAGATAGCCCTTTACTTTATTTCTTAAAGAATCTAAGGAAATTGTCTCACAAAACCAATACTTAATGGTAAGCCGCGTGCCGTACCCGTTGAGTAAATTGTAAAATTACCTTTAAAAATACCTCCTATTGATGTTATAAATGACCCAGCAGGCGTCGGAACCATCAATGGATTGGGCGTAGTTGCAATCACTGTTTGGGATCCCGCAATTTTTTGTCTAATTATGTAGTTCCCACCTGGTATTTGGAAATACGAAGACAGTGAGTTTATTAAACTTGCAGAAGGAGCTGCACCAATATAACCACGATTGGTTATTGTTACGCTATCATTCGGTACCACACTGACTCTCAAAAAAGTAATGTCAGATAATGGTGCGTTTACAGCAACAGGAATATATCTAACTCTTAAAATTCCATCTGGAGCAGGCGTTAAAGTATCTGACAATCTAATGTACTTTAACTTACCCGTTGGAGTTAATAAAGTATCATAAGCTATGAATGTCGCTGCCTTATTAGTTTCAAAATTTTCATTTGGAAGACTGATATAATCAACAGGTAAGGCAGGATTGTTGGAACGTAGTACAACATTTCTTGCACCTGGTCTAAGATTTAAATAGGACGTGCTCCCCCTATAAACTAATGATGTTGCTGTTTGGTTAATCCCATCCACCAACACATTAAAGATTGGAGAACTTGGCGATGTATTGATAAATTGGGCAGCACCGTAATCACCCGATTTGTACTCGATTACTTTACCACAACCAACAGCTAGTGCTGCAATAGCTAATAATATTCCTGATAATTTTTTCATGTAATAACTTTAAACTTGTTTAAATAGTTGAATATTTTAGTAACCTACATTTTGCCCAATATTTGGGTTTGCCTGTACTTCTTGGAAAGGTATTGGTAAAATGTAGTGAAAATCAGAAACAGGAAGTGTTTGACTAGAAGCTATTCCACCTATGTCAGACACATCTCTAACGATAGGTAAACTTCTTCTCTTAAGATCGAAATACCGCTGCCCCTCATAGCACAATTCCCTGTACCTCTCTAATATAATCGCGTCAATAAGCTCGGTTTTTGTAGCAAGTGGCACATGAACATACCCCGTTATCCTATTTGACCTAAGTAAACTTAAATCTGCATTTGATGCTGTAATGTTTGGAGTAGCTAATTCAGCATAGGCTTCGGCCCTTGCTAATACCATTTCCGAGGTTCTCATCATCTTGATATCATAAATAAATGTCTCTCCTGTTTGTGGTAAAAAGCCATATTTAGCAATTAGGGGGCGCGGAGTTGTCCTAAAAAACGCTGAAAATCTAACATCCGTGGCAGTGTTATAGGTATTAAGCAATTTTGCAGCAGGAGCTGCTTGTTGTGCTGCGTTAGCGTCTTGAAATAAAGAACCAATTGCAGATCCTGTATTTGAAGCAGTTACAGTTAATTTCCAAATAACCTCTGTTCCTTGACCAATAAGATTTCTAGTTGTCCAAATTGCTGGATAACTGGCAATATTTGTAAGTGGCTGTAGAGAAATAATTTCATTAGCTCTATCAATCACACCCTGCCAGTCTTTTGTATGCATCGCAACTCTGACTTGTGCACCAATTACAGCGTTTCTTGTAACTCTACCAATGTCGCCAAACGTAGCCGGTATTAAAGCTCTTGCACTAATTAAGTCCGCATTAATTTGATCAACTACCTGCTTCTGTGCATTACGTGCAGGTTGGTACGTAGCAACGTTTTTAACATATGTTGTTTGTAATACAACTCCGGGTGCTGTTGCATTATATTCATTGGTTTTGCTAAAGCATCTTAACAACTCTAAGTGTGCCATAGCTCTTAACGCTAGCATTTCGCCAAAAAACTGATTTTTTAAAGCAACATCGGCAGCAGAAGGAGTGGGAACTTTTGCACCAAGTTCCAATGTCCTGTTTGCTCTATCAATAACCGCATATAAATTGGTCCAAACTCCGCCTGTTTCGCCATCTCTCCAATCTTGGGAATCAGAAACGAACTGCCAATTAAAGAGGGCGTTCCCAACATTTCTATATTCTGTTCCCGTTCCTAAACGAACTTCATCGGAAATAAGAGCTGAGATATAAACAGATCTTCTAGCAGCCCAAGTACCATAAACCCCGTTTACTGCAGCGGTTAAATCATTCATTGTTGAAATAGCCCTTTCCGCAGGAATTTGATCAAGAGGTTGTAAATCTGTAAGATTCTTCTCACAAGAATTAAGCGTGGCCATAAAAACAAATGCCCAGATGATTTTCTTAAATAATTTCATATATTTTTTTTAAAAGTCTAAAAATTAATATCTAATCCTACTGTATAAGTCTTAGGATTCGGGAATTCGTATGTGGCAATGTTATTGCTTTCCTCAGGATCAAAACCTGCCCATTTGGTCCAAGTGTATAAATTTTGTCCTTGCGCCCATACCCTAAAACTTCTTATAGGCTTACCTGCTTTCGTATTGAACGTGTAGCCAGCAGATACATTTCTCAGTCTTACAAAACTTGCATCCTGTATATCTCTGCTACTAAACTGGCGTTGAGAATTTATTTTTTGGAATGCTGTTATATCACCGGGTTTTCTCCAGCTATTTAATAAATCTACACTTTTATTAAATTGAACATTTCCATTGGTAGATTCAAAGAAAAACCTTTCATTATTAAATCTTTTCACTCCTTGAGCTGTAGATAACAAAACTCCTAGATCAAAACCTTTCCAACTTACATCTAAGTTAGCACCCCCCGTAAAAGATGGTAAAAAAGTACCAAATGTAGCCCTGTTGTTAGCTGCTGAATAATCAGTCGTAGGGTTGCCATTTATATCTTCATAGACAGGCAGACCCGATTGAGGACTAACTCCTAAAAAGCCCACTGTGTTATGCGATCCTATTGGTAAACCAACTCTGATAATTGCAGTACCTTGAGGCAACTCATTTACGGACCCTAAACTTGTTATTCTATTTCTTAAAAACCCGCCATTGACACCCACTGTTACAGAAACTGATTTACTGCTTACAACGTCAGCACTTATTGCCAAATCTATACCTCTATTTTCCAATTTACCTGCATTTGTAGCAAGTGCATTAAACCCAGTTGTACGGCTTAATCCTTGATTTATAAATAGATTTTCGGATTCCTTTTTATACGCATCTGCAGTTACTCTTAACCTACGATTCCACAGTGCAACATCAAAGCCAATGTTCGTTAACTTTTGACTTTCAATTCTATAATCAGCATTACCTGGAGAAGTAGGAACGATGCCTGGTGTACCTGCATAAGTACCATTACCATAACTACCAATAAAGCCAAATTCAGATGTAAATCCATTTAAATTGGCTGATTCTCCATAACTAGCCCTTACCCTCGCCTCTTGAAAAATGTTTTGTTTTTTCATAAAGCTTTCTTCAATTATATTCCAGCTTGCACCATATGTTGCTAGTACAATATCTTTATTTTGTTCCGGAACCTGAGATGTTACATCTCTTCTTAAACTTGCTGATACAGTATATTTTTTGTTATAAGTATAATCCGCCGCTCCAAAAACGGAAGACAGACCATTGATAAATTTATTACCCCCTACAATCGGAATAAAATTATTAGTACCGTTTCCTGGTGCAATAGCTGCAGGTGTATTTGGTAAAAGAGGATTAATGCCGTACCCCGTCGCTGTAAATGTTCTGGCTTTGTTTCTTATAGACTCACTCATTGCAAGTGCATTCACTTGATGTTTGTTGTTAAATGTACGTTTAAAAACCAGGCCTGTGGTCGATATAAACTGCACATTTTCTACGAAATTCTCATTATATAATCCCTGACGCCCATTTGCTGCAAGATTATATCCTGAAAAACTTGTTGGATCAATAAATCTGCTTGCATTGTTGTTTCTATAATCAACACCATTAGTCGTCTTAAAGGAAATTCCTCCCCATATATCATATTGCAGCGTAATGGCTAATCCCCCTTTAAACTGTCCGCTAGTTTGAGTAGTAGTATTTGATCTTTCAAATGCATTGGCACCAGTTCTGCCTGCACCTGTATCTACAACATTTGGAGCTTTATAAAGTGCTCTATATGGTAATTCAAGATATGCTGCGGCTATTGGATTTGCAAGATTTATACCGGCTTCAGCTTCAATACCTGTTGAGATACTATAACCCGCAGTAGACCTAATCGATGCAGTCAAACGATCTGTTTTAAAATCTAAATTACCTCTAAATGTATATCTGTCAAGATTAGAACGGATGACGACACCCTCTTGTTGAAAAACAGATAATGAAGTAAAAAATGTTAGATTTTGTGTACCTCCCGAAGCATTTAATTCATGCTGATTAAAACTTGCATTTCTGAAAAATATACCTGCCCAGTCTGTGTTAATATTTTTTATTGAATCAAGTCTTCCCAGATAAAGAGCTTGAGTAGCTGCTGGTAGTACTTGAAATTCTGGATTTTTCGGACTAAAATCCCAACCAGGATACCCGGATAATCTTGTTGTGGCATTAACAGGTATAATACCTGCAGGCCCTAGAAACTCTTCTTCATATTTTAGTCTTTCAGCGGTATTTTGTAAACGAAGATTTCTTTGTGATGGTGCCTGTGCAAAACCTACCTGTCCACGATATTGTAATAGGGTCTTCCCTACTTTACCTTTTTTAGAAGTAATTACGATAACCCCATTTGCGCCTCTCGATCCATAAAGACCAGCACTTGCTGCATCTTTTAATACATCTACACTTTCAAAATCATTTGGGTTTAAAGAACGGAATACTCCTGATTCAATTGGAATACCGTCTAATACATATAAGGGATCGTTACCACCACTTATAGAACCTACCCCTCTAATATTTACACGGGCTGCAGTTCCTGGCTGACCAGAACCGGAAGCAATATAAAGGCCTGGTGCTCTACCTTGCAATATCCCCTCAAAGGATGCTATTGGAACCTGCCCAATTTGTTCTGCTGCTACTTTAGACGCAGCCCCTGTAAACTCTGTTTTCTTTTTTACGGTGTAACCTGTAACTACCACTTCTTCTAGTTTATTGTCACGGGCACTAATGCTTACATTGATATTGCTTTGCGTACCAATAGATCTTGATATTGTTTCGAAATTGATACTGCTAAAACTTAATGTTTTTGCTTTAGCTGCGACGGTAATTCGGTAATCACCATTGGCATCCGTTTGGGTACCGTTTTTTCCATCTGACGATGTGACGGAAACACCCGCAACAGGAACACCCTTGTCATCTAAAATTCGACCGGTAATTGTCCGGTCTTGGGCTGCTGCATTTAATACAAATGCGAAAGCAACCAACATGGTTAAGATAATTTTTCTCATTTTTAAGTTTTGGTTAATTAAAACAAATATATACATCAACAGATCTGTTTGTTAAATAATTGACAACTTTTTTTTATTAACTGCTGCTTCATAAAAAAATACTACCGCTTTGGGGCAGACTTATAAGATATTAAGATAATAAGAACGGGTAACAAAACCAGATTTGTAAGGGTAGCGGTAAGCAACGTTACGGAGGTGAGCCAACCAAGCGCAAACGTGCCACCAAAGCTACTTGCACAGAATATTACAAAGCCGGCTGTAAGCACAAGTGAGGTATAAATGATGCTTAGCCCCGTTTGATGTATAGTAGCTTTTACTGCAATGGATGGATCGTTGTTGTGCTCGGGTAATACCTGTTTATAATTCACTAAAAAACGGATTGTTATATCTATGGCGATACCCAATGCAACGCTGAAAATAAGTACAGTAGAGGGTTTGAGCGCAACGCCGACCCATCCCATTATACCTGCAGTTACGAGTAACGGAATTAAATTTGGGATGAGGGAACAAATTAAAATTCGGAAAGATCTAAAAAGAAACAACATGCAACATGCGATGAGTAAAAATGCCCAGGCTATGCTTTCTTTAAGGCCATTAATAATAAACTTACTGCCTTCTAAGAAAGTAATACTTGTGCCGGTAAGTGTTACTTTATAACTGCTGTCAAACAACTCGTTTGATCTCGTCTGTATTTTATTAAGCAGTTCCGGTAATGCTTCTGTGCCCACATCTGCCATGCTCACACTTATACGGGTCGTTTGCGAGGCAGTATCTATAAAGCTTCGCAACGTTTTAGAAAAATTATTTGCGTTAGCATTAGTGTCTTTAGACGGTCTTAAATATTCTCCTACAAATGCGCCATCAAAAGTATTAGGCATTAAATAGTTGGTGGAGTCTCCTTCATAAAAGCCCTGCTTGGCAAACTTTAAACCTTCTGCGAGGCTTAACGGTTTGGTCATCTCTTTTTGCGAACCAATAAACTGGGCAAGCGAATCTACCTTCTCAAAAATAGTCAGTGATTTTAACCCCGATAAACCTCGTCGTTTTTTTGTATCTATCATTATCTCTAAAGGCATAACACCTTTGAAATTTTTCTCGAAATATTTAAGATCGGTATAAATTTTATCTTTCTTTGGCAGATCATCTACAATAAAAGCAACATTCTTTAAACGCATTACACCTGCTACAGAAAACAAGACGATTACCGCAGTTACCACCAACACTTGCTTTTTATAAACAAACACCCATTTTTCTAAAACATTGAGGGTTTTTTCTATCAATTTGTTGTGTAAATATTTTAGCTGGTTATTGCCCGGTGCAGGTAACAGACTTAATACAGATGGCAATAATATAAATGACACAAAAAAGATTACCATTATGCTTATTCCCGCTACTACGCCAAACTCCTGCAGTATCTCACTTTTTGTAAATGCAAACACCGCAAAACCAATAGCAGCGGTAATGTTGCAAAACAAAGTAACAACGCCCATTTTACTAACCATAGCAACGAGGGCATTATTTTTTCGGATTACCGGTATCGGATTTTGTGCATCTTTTAAGTAAGAAGTGTGGTATTTATTTATAAAGTAAATACAATTGGGAATGCCTATAACAACTACCAGCGATGGTATTAAAGCGGTGAGCAATGTTATTTGGTACCCACATAAATAAGTAACACCGAGCGTCCACACCACACCAATAATTACAACTGCAAGTGAAAGAAGCGTAGTGCTGATGGATCTAAAAAAAAGCAACAATATCAACACACTTAAACCAAGCGATGCGAGTAAAAAAAGCCTCATTTCTTTTTTTATACGATCTGCCAAAATGGTTCGTATAAGCGGTAGGCCACTTGCATGTACCTCTATTTTACTCTCTGCCTCAAACCGACTTAACTGCTCTGTAATTTTATCAAGAACAGCAGTGCGTTTTTCACTGCTAAAAATCTGTTTGTTTACCCTTACGGCCATTAAGTAACTGCCGGTATTTTTATTGTAAAGCCGCTCATTGTAAAATGGCAGGTTGCTAAATACGGCTACGCTGCTATCGAGTTCCTGCTGCGTGTTTATATTATCAGGGAAAATTTTTACGGCATTTAACTTCTCCGTTTCTACATTTTTTACAAGGTTAAAAGCACCCGGTACACTTAAAATATCTTCTACGCCTGCTATTTTTTTCAGTTTCACCTCTAGCTGCTGGTACGATTTAAAATTTTTGAGCACAAAAAGTTCTTTTGTAGAAATCCCCACTACCAGCAGGTTTCCATCGTCGCCAAATTTATTTTTAAAGGCGGCATAGTCCACATATTTTGGGTTGTCAGTCGGTATGGCTTTAGAAAACTCATAGCTCAATTTAACTTTAGAAGCAAAGTAACCCATTGTAGCGGTAGCGGCAAGCAAAAAAATCAACAGAACAAAACGGTTTTTAATTACAAACTTTGCAAGAGATCTCCACATAAATATTTACAGTTGAAAAGTATTTTAAAATATATTTACAAAGAAAGAATAAAACTTTTTAATAGAAGGTAATAAAAGGCTTGCTGCTTTTGTACTTTCGTTTTTTTACATGTTTAAAACAAGTGCCATCATACTCCGCACGGTTAAATACGGAGAAACTAGCCTGGTCGTGTCTGCCTTTACAGAGCTTTTTGGTTTGCAGACTTATATGGTGAATGGTGTGCGCACCTCTAAAAAAAGTGGCTTAAAGGCTTCTTTATACCAGCCGGCTTCTGTTGTAGATATGGAAGTGTACCACCACGACCGCAACAACATGCACCGCATTAAAGAAATAAACAGAACCCATGTTTTTAAAAACGTACTTACAGATGTTGTTAAAAACAGTGTAGCACTGTTTTTAATGGAGCTGCTGTATAAACTGCTTAAACAACCCGAGCAAAACTCAGATCTTTTTTATTTTTGCGAAGATGCTCTGCTACAGCTTGATGAAGCCCCATCGCTCGTTACCGCCAATATGCCTTTGTTTTTTGCACTGCGCATCAGCCATTTTTTTGGGTTTAAAATAGACGATAATTTTTCTGCTCAATATTCATTTTTAGATTTACAGGAAGGCAATTTTGTACCTGAACGCCCACAACATTCGCATTTTATGGAAGGGGAAAACGCCGAAATAACAGCAGAGTTGCTTAAAATTATGCTTCCAGCTGAATTGAATGACATCAAGCTAAACCATTTTAAGCGAAGAGAACTGTTACAAAAATATATGGATTATTATTCCTTGCACCTGCAGGATTTTGGGCAAATGAAAACAATTATGGTAATGCAGGAAGTGCTGGGGTAAAATAGAAATGAGATGATAGATATTAGACACAAGACTGGAATTTCTACACCGCAAGTTTTACATATTGGTTTATAGATTGAATTGAATCTTTATTTTTATTCATTGCTTCTTCAATATCATAATCATCTTGCAAACCAATCCAAAATTTTGCAGATGTATTAAAATATAAAGAAAGTCTTAGCGCGGTATCTGCTGAAATTCTTGTTTTACGTAGTATAATTTGAGAAATTCTTGTTTGTTGAATTTTTAAATCTTTTGAAAGTTTGTAAGCAGAAATTTTCATTTCATCAAGAAAT
>JBJXGJ010000138.1:0-4438 GCA_046153805.1 Ferruginibacter sp.
AACTAAGAGCACAATCTATTCCAGCGATCAATCCCCCCTTGGGGGGTGGGGGGGCTTTTTCCGCTACCATCAATCCCCCCTTGGGGGGTGGGGGGGCTGCGGGTAAGGTTCTCTACGTATGGTTCGACGCACCAATTGGTTACATCAGCGCTACCAAACAATGGGCACTGGACAATGAAAAAGATTGGAAGCCTTATTGGCACAGTGCAGATACGAAACTCGTTCATTTTATCGGGAAAGATAACATCGTATTTCACGCAATAATTTTTCCGGTGATGTTGAAATTGCATGGCAATATTTTACCTGATAATGTGCCGAGCAATGAGTTTATGAACCTGGAAGGTGATAAGATGAGTACAAGCCGTGGGTGGAGTATTGAAATGGAAGATTATATAAACGACTTTGTAAAAAAAGAAAATGGGGGCGACCAAATGGTAGATGCCTTGCGTTATTATTTAACAGCTATTGCGCCGGAAACCAAAGACAGTGAATTTACCTGGAAGGGTTTTCAAGATGCAGTAAATGGTGAGCTGGTGGCCGTTTTTGGAAATTTTGTAAACAGGGCTTTTGTGCTGATGCATAAATTATGTGGCGGTAAAGTGCCAAAGTTTCACAATGAAATAATGGATGACGCAGACAAGCAAATGCTGGAAGAAATAAAAATTACAAAGCAAAAAATAGAGCAAAATATAGAAGCATATAAGTTTAGAGATGCACAGGCGGAAGTGATTGACCTAGCACGAAAGGGAAATAAATATTTACAAATAAAAGAGCCATGGAAAGCCTCCTCTAACCCCTCCGAAGAAGGGAAATTATCTGAGCGAAGTCTGGCCCAGGCTCAAATTGATAACTGCCTTCACATTTGTTTGCAGTTAACAGCCAACCTTGCCATATTTATTAATCCATTTTTACCAAATGCAGCCAAGAGAATGTGTGTGATGATGAAGACGGTGGATAAGATGCTTGACTGGGAAAATGCAGGCTCAGTAAAGCTTTTGAGTGTTGGGTATTCATTGCGACCGCCTCAATTACTATTTAGAAAAATAGAGGACACAGAAGTAGCAGAACAAATAGAAAAATTAAAAATTAAAAGCGCAGCTATAAGAATGACGACAGACAACGGACAACAGACAACAGACGAAACTTCGAAACTACAAACAGACATCAAAGTATCGGATTCTCAAGTCCCTCCTTCAGAGGGATTTAGGGAGACCCTGAAATCTGAAATTGTATTTGATGATTTCGCGAAAATTGATTTAAAAGTTGGCACTATATTAAGTGCTGAAAAAGTGGAGAAGGCTGATAAGTTATTAAAACTGGAAATTGATTTGGGTTTTGAAACCAGAACTATTGTAAGTGGGATAGCACTTCATTTTAGCCCTACTGATATTGTAGGAAAACAAGTTGTGGTAGTAGCGAATTTAGCTCCACGAAAAATGCGTGGTATAGAAAGTAATGGAATGATTTTAATGGCTGAAGATGCAAATGGTAAACTGAAATTTGTTGCACCAGATGCTGTGGTAAACAATGGTTCAGCCGTTAGCTAAAACATTCCTACCCCCAAACTATATGAAAAGAAACGAGATTATTCTTTTGATGATATTGGCATTGGTACAGTTTACAAACATTGTGGACTTTATGATTGTAATGCCGTTAGGGCCCGTGCTTAAAAAGCTATGGGGAATAGACAGTACACAGTTTAGCAGAATCGTTTCTGTATTCAGCATTGGTGCATTTATAAGTTCCATGGCGTGCTTGGCTTATGTTGACAGATTCGACAGGAAAAGGGTTTTAATGATAGTGTATGCAGGCTTTACAATCGGCACTTTTTTATGTGGCCTTTCCAATAATTATGAGCAACTTTTGGGTGCAAGGTTTTTAACGGGACTTTTTGGTGGCATTGGCGGTAGCACCATTCTAAGTATGGTAGGGGATTATGTTGCTCCACAAAGAAGGGGACAGGCAATGGGGATTTTGATGACCGGTTTCGCTTTAGCAAGTGTGCTAGGCGTGCCCGGTGGATTATGGCTTGCAGCACATTTTCAATGGCATACACCATTCATGGTACTGGGTTTTATATGCCTTGCTGTTTTTATTATGGCATTTTTTATTGTTCCCAGTTTTACCGATCATTTAAAAGGTGGCGTAGTAAAGCAAACAATAGGAACTATACTAAAACGGGTTTTTAATGAAGCTAACAAAAGGTGGGCATTGCTTTTAAGCAGTTTACTCATCACGAGTCATTTTAGTATTATTCCTTTTTTAACGGATTTCTTCACTTATAATTTGGGAATAAACTATAAAACTGATGTACCGATTATCTACATCATTGGCGGTTTGCTTACCGTATTTTGTAGTCCACTCATTGGAAAACTAAGCGATACATATGGCCGTGTGCCTGTTTACACCATCTTGACTTGTTTGGCTATGGTTCCATTGCTTACTATTCCAAATATGAATACTAATAATCTGTG
Organism: Ferruginibacter sp.; assembly: GCA_046153805.1. GTDB lineage: Bacteria > Bacteroidota > Bacteroidia > Chitinophagales > Chitinophagaceae > Ferruginibacter. The sequence goes on from JBJXGJ010000138.1 coordinate 2,475, forward strand.
GATTTTATTACCGGTTTGCAGTACACTTTTTATTTTTAGTGGAAGCAGAATGGTTGTTGCTAATGCACATGTAACGAGTACAGTTTCGTCAAAAGAAAGAGGTTCGTTCCTTATTGTAAACAGCAGTATCCAGCAGCTTAGTACAGGAATTATTGCTGCCGTAGGAGGCGCCGTCGTTACGAACGACGAAGCAAAAAAAGTTTTAAATTATCCCATACTCGGTATAATTGGTGCGGTATTGGCAGTTCTTGCACTAATTGTTTTTAGAAAAATTAAGACCAGAGAATAAAGCCCTTCAAGTTTTACTGTAACATTTTATTGAGGAATACATTAAACAAGCAATTTTGGCTGCGTTTTTGATTAATGTGTAGTCGTTACATGAATCTACTGTATTCAATTTATAGTCAAATTTTTTTCAGTTGATTTAGACACTTATACTATTTACTAATAAAAAATCAGATTATGAAACTTAAGCAAATAATGGTGCTATGCACTTTAATATTGTCATTAAACAGTATTGCTCAAACAATAGATTACTCACTTATACCATATAGAAAGGGTGATAAATGGGGTTATGCAGATCCTCAAAAAAATGTTTTAATAACACCAAAATACAGCGAAGCCCAGTGGTTTTCAGAGGGGTTAGCCGCTGTGAAAATTGGTAGTAAATGGGGTTATATTAACAAGCAGGGTAAACTTGTTATACCTGCAAAATTTACCGTAGCAAAATCTTTTAGAAAAGGATATGTACCCAATTCGGGGAAAGCAGGTGGGGATTCAGTTTTATTTGCAGGGGCTTCGGTAACTGCGGATGGATATGAAAGATGCATCACAACAAAAGGAGTTATTTTAACCAAATGCCCTGCAATAAACGAAAATTCAGTTGCTGAAAATAGAATACCTATAGAAAGCGTAACGCAGAAAAAGACATATTCGCTCCCCAATAACAGTGGTCTTTTTGATAAAGTGGTTGATGATTATAAGTTGGCGGGAACCGATGAAACTTATTATATAGCTGAGAAAGGCGGCATGTATGGCGTTTTCAACAGTAAGTTTGAAACCATTGTGCCATTTGAATACAGTTCTGTAAAAAGAATTAGTGCCGGAGGCAACCAATATCTGCAAGTGAAAAAAAATGAGCAAAATGGTATTATTAAAGGCGATGGATCTGTAGATATTGCCCCGGAGTATTCCGCCCTTACGATGGTAAAAGGAACTGATAATATGGATTATGTCATTGTTAAAAGAGACGGGAAAACGTATGTAAAAGATATCAATAACAAGGACATTATCACTTCGGGTTATTCCGAAATCACCTACGATAATAATGGTGGCTTTGTGATAACAGATAATAATAATATGCGTGGGTTTTACTTCTCAGACAATAAAATTATTAATCCAAAATACAGTGATGTTCGCATTGTAACCAGAGGCAGTAGTTATTTACAGATTAAAACATCTAACGGTAAAGTTGGATATATTAATGCAGCCGGCGATGAATATTTTGTGGAATAACCATTTTGATTTAGATAGTCTAAAAACTCTGCAGCAATGCGGAGTTTTTTTATGAGCATTAATTTTTTTTGGGTTAAGGATAAAATAGAAAAAATATCAAACTATTTTCACTTATCAATCGCTAAAATCTTCGAGTTCCTTCTCCCTTGGAGAAGGGTTGGGATGAGGTTTTTTTGCATATTTTTAATAGCTCGAAATAAACAAATTATTATGCTTAAAATTTCTTTTGCCGCTAAATTTAAATCCCTACCTTCGAATTCTAAAAATTAGTTGTTTAACTAACTATTTTTGAATGCCCACAGATTTGCACCGATTAGCTAAGATTATTGGTTCTTCGGTAAAGATAGTGGAAATGTAAATTTTCAATAAATTGTATTTTTGTAAAAAAAGCGATGGATTTTACGGCTGCACTATCAACCATTTTAGAAATAAAGTCACCATGGTTTATA
>JBJXGJ010000060.1:0-5734 GCA_046153805.1 Ferruginibacter sp.
GGACATACCTCGCTTTGATGGGTTCAAATGTTGCCGTTACATTTTTTACTTGTGGCGTAAGATCTTCAATCGGTAAAAAATTACTGGTATCAGAAACTGTTTTGTAAATAATTCCATCGGTTGAAACCTCCACTATCATTTGCTTTGGTGCAACTATCCATGCACGTGTATCTTGTAAAAAACCTGCGGTAACCGTTGAAATAGACGTTACCCCTTTCAGATCTATGGTAACATCCATATCCGTTTTTTGGTAACCTTGCCAATTGCCTTTGCGCCAGTTTGTTTCGCCACGTATGCCATCTATCAAACCTAATGAGCCACCACCATCATACATTTGCTCGTAGTTGCTGTTTAATTTGACCGACCAGTCATGCGCCATTTTTTTATAGACTGCGGTTGTCACAAAGCTCTTTTTTCCGGCGGCATTGTAAGCAATAGCTTTTACTGTTTGCGTTTCGCTTACAATAAGGGGCTTCGCATATTTAGTAGAATTATTGGTTGGCTCGGTTCCATCTATTGTAAAATAAATAGTCACATCTTTTTGGGAAGAAGTTATTGGGACAGCTTTGGTTTTTTGGAAGGAGAGGGTACCGCCTTCAATGATAGGGTTAATTATCAGTGGTAAATATTTATTTGTCCTTTTTGTCTTTGGTCTGTCCCTTTTCGCTGCAGTATTTTGCATTTGAAAGACCATACTCTTATTTTCTGAAATATATTTATGATCTAAGCGTTTATTTATTCCAAAAGTATCTTCCGATGATTGAATGGATATATAATTATTGGTATAAAAATTTTGACGAGTTAAATCAATTGCATCAATTTTAAAATTTGAATTATTTTCATTGTGTATTACTATTTTTGAAAATGCAGGTGTGCCTAAATCATAATAATCATTACCCGGCGTAACCTGATAAACTCCCATCGCACTCAACACATACCATGCGCTCATTTGCCCGCAATCTTCATTCCCAATCAATCCATCGGGCGTATTTTTATAAAATTCAGTCTGTATCTGGTGTACAATCTTTTGGGTTTTCCATGGCGCATTTGTATAATTGTAGAGGTATGCAATGTGGTGGCTCGGCTCATTGCCGTGTGCATATTGCCCTATCAATCCGGTAATGTCGCTTTGTTCTCTGCCAGTGGTTTTTGTAGTAGTGCTAAACAATGCATCCAGCTTTTTTTCCAGTGCATCTGGCCCGCCAGTCATTTTTAAATAGCCCCCAATATCCTGCGGCATGTAAAAACTATATTGCCATGCATTGGCTTCGGTATAATTGTTGTTTACTTCTTTCGGGTCAAACGGACTCAGCCAATCACCGTTTTTACGTGGGCGCATAAAACCCGTTTTAGGGTCAAGTACATTCTTATAATATTGTGCCCGATCTATAAATTTATCATATACTTTTTCATTCCCAATAGCATTTGCAAATATGGCAATGCACCAATCATCGTAAGCATATTCCAGAGTGCGACTTACACTTTCCTGCTCATCATCGCTTTCAATTAATCCTTTTGTTTTGTCGGCCGCCATTCCAAAATGATCCATGTTGGCACTGTGCAGCATGGCTTCCAATGCAAGCTTGGTATCAAAGTCTGTAATACCTTTCATATACGCATCTACAATTACAGGAACGCTGTGGTATCCAATCATACATTCCGTTTCGTTGCTTGAGAGTTCCCACACGGGCAACCTTCCACCTTCTTTATATTGGATCAAAAATGTTTTTATATAATCCAATGTCCGTGCCCTGTCAATGATGGTGTACAATGGGTGTGCACCACGGTAGGTATCCCACAAACTAAAAACAGAATAGTAGGTAAAGCCTTCTGCCTTGTGTAGGTTATTGTCTCTGCCTCTGTAGGTGCCATCAACATCCATGTTTACACAAGGCACTACTGCTGTGTGATACAGGGCAGTATAAAATATTTTCTTTTTTTCTTTATCACCTGTTACTTCTATTTTACCCAATTCTTTATTCCATTTTTTTTCTCCATCAGCAATCGTTTTATCAAAATCCCAACCAGGTAATTCTGCTGCAAGGTTTTTCTTAGCACCTTCCACACTTACTGGTGAGAGGGCCACTTTTATATAAACGCTTTTATCTGCCGTTAAATCAAATTGAAAAAATGCTTTAATGTTTTTGGATGAAATAGTATCGCCCATTAATTTATGTACCAATTTATCATCGTTCCAAACGCCTGAGTGTTTCATTGGTTTGGAAAACTTCATTACAAAAAATATGTATTGATTTTGCGCCCAGCTTTTGCTCCTGCGCATTCCACTTACAGTAACACTGTCTTCTAATTTTAAAGAAGACTCCAACACTTCGTCCCGGTGTTTTAAGTCCAGGATAATGGCATTATCATTTGTATTCGAAAATGTATAATGATGAAAACCTACTCTTTCCGTAGCAGTAAATTCTGTTTGTATATTTCCTTTATCTAACAAAACACTGTAATAACCTGCAGATGCTTTTTCATTTTTATGAGAAAATGTGGAGCCGTATATTTTATTATCAGGCGATGCCTTCCCTGCCATAGGCATTAGCAAAATATCGCAATAGTCAGGAATACCAGTGCCGCTTAGATGCGTGTGCGAAAACCCATAAATATAATTATCATCGTAATGGTAACCGCCGCAGCCATCCCAACCCTCAAGCCTGGTATCTGGACTTAACTGCACCATACCATGGGGGGCAGTGGCACCGGGATACGTATGTCCGTGCCCACCAGTACCAATAAAAGGATTTACCAATTTTGCATAGTTGCTTTGAGCATCACAAAATACGGAAGCAGTTAAGAATAAAAACAGTATTAAAGCGTTGGTAAGTTTCATAAATTATCTTCTTAAGTTATACTTCAACAATATAAAAAGATTTTATGACTAGTTGTCGATTTTATGAAAATAAAATAAACAAATATGGATAAGTTTAGTTTTTATTTAAATTATGTTCAGAATGTTAACCAAATAATTTTTTGAAATGAGAGATAACAACAACAAAATTTATTCTACAAAAAGCAAGCTCGCTTTGACTCCTCAAAAGATTTTACCACTAATTAGGGTTTAAAAAAAGCTCCCAAAAAGGGAGCTGCTATTTTGAAAGTCTGTTTACTTAAAAAGGTAAATCATCATCCAACGGCATATCTGCTGCCGGTTGCGGAGTACGCACAGTTGGCGGCGGTGTGTTACCGGCATTGGTTACGTTACCTGCGTTAGAATTAGAATACCCACCTTGTTGAGACTGGCTGTTCTGACCATCGGTGTTACCCCCTAATAATTGAAGATTGAGTACACGCATACGAAGCGTAGCAGCGGCGGCTCCTTCTTTGTTTGTATAGGCATCTGCTTCGGGAATTCCTTCGGCATACACCGTTTTTCCTTTTAGCAAATACTGCGCAACGGCATTCTTATCTGTCCAGTACGCACAGTTAACCCAAGTCGTTTTCTCTATCGGATTTCCTTGAGCATCCTTGTATTTTTCGGAATGCGCTATATTAAAATTAATAACGTTTTTTCCATTCACTTCCTTTTGAATGCAGTCTGCACCAAGGTTTCCTACAATTTGTAATTTGATCATAGCTTTTTGTTTTAATTGATGTATTTGTTTAATTGATGTATCTAATAAAGTTAAAATAAAATTTTAATCTCCTCTTTGTAATCCTTCGTCTTATGTCCAATATCTTGTGTCTTGTATCTAATATTTTGTGTCTCCTACCTAATTCATTTTCTTCTTCAATGTACTCACCTGATCCTGAAGATTATTTACAAGGTTTGCAAGTGAATTTACATCCCATCGTTGTTGTGCTGCCACTTTTCCTATCACAACCTGTGCACTCCAAAGTTCTACAATATCCTCTGCGTTTACCTGGTAAGGCTGGTAAGATGGGTTATCGCTCACCAGCGTTATTTTGTTCTTATTTTTTGCATTACGTACGAGCCTCTTATATACAATTCCTTCATTACGGCTCACTACTATGTATGCCGCATTGTTTTTTGCATCATCCAGGCTTTCGGTTTTTTCGCCAACGATAATACTACCACTCGGCGTAGGCAACATACTATCACCAATAATTTCGAACGCACGAAAATTACCACCCGCCATCATTGGCAGTGTAAATGTATTTAACTCATCTATAAATTCTGCATCAGCATAACCTGCCAGATACCCTGCAGCTGCTTTTACGGGCACAAAATGAATAACGTTTCTTTCCTCTGCTATCATTTTCTGCTTACGCCTTTTCATCAGATAACTTCCACTTTCATTGCTTAGGTCTTTCAAAAAAAGCTCATCAAGACTTAATTTAAAAATTTCTGCAATAATTTCAAGCACATCTAATCTCGGGTCTGCACGCTCTTCTTCATAGGCGCCAATTAACGAGCGTTTTATTCCAAGTTTGTTTGCAAACTCTTCCTGTGTCCACCCTCTTAGTTTGCGAAGGTATTTTAAGTTTAATCCTGCTTGCGACATAACAACTAATTTGATTAGTACAAATATACTAATATATTTAGTTTGCCAAAATTTATTTTATTTATTTTTTTTGAACCACAAAAACAGTTATAAATAATTTAGGATAACAAAGGATTTTTTAATAACAACCAGCGTAAACATTTTGCCTCCGCTATTTTCGGTCACGCTTGAAGCTAATCTTCCGGGTACATAATCATCCCACACTACTTTAAAAATTATTTCACCTAATTTTATTCTTCAATTTACCAAACATGAAAAAATTTACATTACTGTTCTTAGTTTATTCAATATTTATTTCAGCCCATGCACAATTGCCGGAGAATTCAATTGACTCACTCGTAAATTTAACCTTAAAAACGTTTGAGGTACCGGGCATTGCGGTAGCAATCGTTAAAGATGGAAAAGTAGTCCACTCAAAAGGTTATGGCGTGCGAAGCCTTGTAAATAATTTACCCGTAGATGAAAATACATTGTTTGGCATAGCATCGAACAGCAAAGCATTTACAAGTGCTGCCCTTGGTATGTTGGTTGACGAAGGCAAACTTAAATGGGATGATAAAGTGCGAGACTATATACCTGAATTTAAAATGTATGATCCTTATGTAACAGATGCTTTTACCGTGAGAGATTTGCTTACACACCGCAGTGGGCTTGGGCTTGGCAGTGGCGACCTTATGTTTTTTCCTGATGGTGGAAACTTTACCAGAGCAGAAATGATTCACAACCTACGTTACCTAAAACCTGTTTCTGATTTTCGTACAAAATACGATTACGACAATAATTTATACATTGTAGCTGGCGAAGTAATTGCCAAAATTAGCGGTATGAGCTGGGAAGAATTTATTGAACAGCGTATCATGAAGCCAATAGGTTTTACTACTTCTAAGACATCTTATAATAGAGTAACAAACAATCCAAATATCATAGATGCACACGCTCCAGCCGATGGAAAAGTTATTATGATTCCTCATGACTGGAACCCCGTAGCAAATGCGGCCGGAGGTATTGTGAGTAACCTTACGGACCTTACAAAATGGATCACCTTACAAATGAATGATGGCAAATACGGTGATGGCAAGAGACTTTTCAGCAAGGCTGTGCACGATGAAATGTGGAGCCCGCAAACTATCATTCAACAGGCGCAGGGCGGTCCGTACAACACCCATTTTTCTTCTTATGGTTTGGGATGGTTTTTGAGCGATGTGAAGGGATACAAACAGGTAACCCACACAGGGGGGCTTGCCGGCACAGTCACACAAATA